>JAJQAK010000179.1 GCA_021203845.1 Clostridia bacterium
CACAATATCTTGTATACTTTAGCCCAAATGAGTTATTAAGCACTCACTAAAATATGAATATTTTGGCTCACGCACGCGCTTAGACGAAGAACCGGGGCCTCTACGTCATTTGACTGCTTTTCTTATGACGCACGTATGGTCTTTCGTCTTGTCGTCGTAGTTAATCCCGACGAGTATGACGTCGCCGTGGTAATTGGGCATGAAGTTGTAGTATTCTTTTTCTTCTATCTGTGCGAGGGCTCCTTCCGCCGATTTGTCGATTTTGAGTTCCACGACCATAGGGGGATAGACAGGGTTTTCGCTGTTTTTGGGGATGTATCCCACGTCGGCGAATCCGTCTCCCGCGGGGAGCTCGAGGTAGTCGTTGTAATACTCTTCCGCGACGAGGTATGCGAACTGCACGGCGCACTTCAGGGAAAGTTCACGGTTATAATCGCGCACCGCAGTACGTCTCTGATGGATTTTGTGGAAATAGCTCGCGACTTTCTTCGCGTCGGCCGCGAGCGTTGCCTCAAAGACTTTTTCCGAATCGATTCTCGTCTCGTCGTAGCTTCCGAGACCTATCCGCAGCAAAGAGCTTTTGAACTGCTCTTTTAACTCGAGGTTGGGAATCCTCACGGTCTTCGTGAGGGAGTCGTACGAAAGGTATCCGAGATGTATGAGAAGCGTCAACACGTCGTCACGACAATCGAACGTCACCATGTCGTTTGTAAACCCCGAGATGTCGACGCCGACGGATTTCCCTTCCATGAGCCCCGACAGCACGTCCTGCACGCCGTACGTATTTGTCCTGATGTACACCTCGAGCGCACGATACGTCTCGGTGGCGGTCCAGTAGCCTTTCATAGGAAGGTCGGGATTCGCACGCATTGCCTGTCCCACGGAATACGGGTTATATATATCCATGCCGTCGACGGTGTAGCCGTTGTACCATTTCTTAATTTCGGCTTCCAGCTTTTTGTTGCCCCCGCATAGCTTTTTTACCTCCTTCACGGTGAAGCCCATATATTCCTGGACTGGGTCGGCTCCGGTCATGGAGATTTCTTTGAACATATTGAGTGCGGAATGCTCCCCGTACTTTCTTATGGGAAGAATCCCCGTCATATATGCGAGAGAGACATAGGCGCGGTTTTTGAAAAGGTCTTTTAAAAATTGAAGATAGAGCTCCTGACTCCTTGTATCATCTTTCCTCTCTCTGAGCGGACAGTCCCACTCGTCGATTATAAACACAAAGCCTTTATGAGTTTTTTTATAAATCTTCTCGAGCATGGGGATAAGCTTTCTCTTACGGAAAAACATGAATCTGTGTTCTGCTCTGAGTTCGTGAACCAGTTCCTCATTCAGTTCAGCAAGCCCTGTTTCTGCATCAACATCTTTTTTTATAATTTGCGCGATGTCGAAATATATCACATTGTATTTGTTGAGATGGGTGTCAAACGACGGAAGTTTTGAGGCGGAAAGCCCCTCGAAAAGGTCACGAGAATCGCACCCGCGGCTGTAATACGCTTTGAGCATGTCCGCTGCGTATGATTTTCCGAACCTTCTCGGACGGGACACGCATATGTATTTGTCGTCCTCCGATTCGATGCACTCGTTTGTGTACTCAATAAGTCCGCTTTTGTCGACATAAAATTTGTTTTTTAGATGGCCACGGAACATTGTGTTGTCCGGATTAAGATATGTTCCCATTTCTTCCTCCTTAATTCTCATGTATCATATCACACCGTACCGGAAAATGCAATATCGGCGTATGCTTTGCCTGGGACTAACCGCTAATCTTTGCTGAAAAGTTCTTCCATAGAAAATCCGCAAGGCCCTCGCAGCCATCTTCAATCTCTTCGTACGCCCTCTCAAAGTCCCGAGTGTACCACGGGTCATCTATGTCGCCACCGCCGGGTCTGAAATCTCCGAGCTTTCTCACTTTACGCGAATTTTTCCCCTCCGCTATCCGGAGGACGTCCCTATAGTTATACGAGTCCATGACGAGGATGAAGTCCGCCGAGGCGACATCTTTTTTTGTTACAAGGGTGCTTTTGTGGTAAAAATCGTATCCGTGTCTTTTGAGAACCGAGGCCGCGGGAGCGTAGACGGGACTCCCTTCCTGGCTTTTGAGCGTCCCCCTGGACGTGACATTAACGTTCATACCGCGTTCCATGCATATACGTTTAAAGACGGCCTCCGCCATGGGAGACCGGCATATGTTTCCGAGACATACAAAACAAACGGAGAGCACTCTTTACTCCCCTCTCTTGCGCTTCGCCATGGAAAACTCCGTGGGCACATAGTTTTCCAGATAATCGAGGCACTCGTCGATATCGTGGAAATATCTGTAAAGGTCCTTGCAGTCGGCGGTTATAAACTTCTTCTCGGTCACCGACCTCATGAATCTCTCGAGGTCGTTGTAGTACTCGTCAATGTTGAAGATGACTATGGCCTTGTTGTGCCTGCCGAGCTGTTTGAGAGTCAGAACCTCGTAGAACTCCTCGAACGTGCCAACGCCGCCGGGAACGACGAGAAAAGCGTCCGCATCCTCCTCCATGAGATATTTTCTTTCAGACATGGTCTCGGTGTATGTGAGCAGATCGCAGTCGAGATAAAGCTGCTCTACGTCCTCGTTGCGGAAAAACGTGGGAACTATACCGTGTATATACCCGCCTTCGCGTGCGACGCCTCTTGCAACCGCACCCATGAGTCCGGTGGATCCCGCTCCGAAGACGAGCGAGTGTCCGCGTCGTGCCATCTCCTCACCGAGCTTCTCCACTTCCTTGACGTACTTTTCGTCTATATTGGCACTGGCCGCGCCAAATACGCATATCTTCATGATTTACCCCTTCTTATCATGTTTCCGGCTTTTCGCCTTCTTTTTTGTAGAACTCGAGCTTTTTCTCAAAGTCCGCGTATCTTTCCACCGCGGGAGGGAATCCTTGGTCGGAGGACATCTTGAGAAGAGCTATGGCGGATTCCGTGTCCCTTATCTTTTCGCAGTTGGTGAGGCAGAACGCGAGATAGTACTGTGCCTCGGCGTTTCCCTGCTTCGCGGCGGGATAAAACCATTTGGACGCCGCCTCAAGGTCTGTTTCCACTCCATCGCCGAAGAACAGAGCCCTGCCCATCGCAATGAAGGCGGGGACGTATCCTTTGTCCGCGGCCTGTCTTATAAGTTTCCTGCCCTCTTCCACGTTCTTTTCCGCGCCGTCTCCTCTTACTATACAGTCGCCAAGCGCATACAGAGCAGATGCCTCACCCTTTTCCGCGGCCTTCCCGTAAAGCTCCACGGCTTTTTGAGGGTCCTTATCGACTCCCTGTCCCTTCGCGTAGCACTGGCCGAGAGCACCGAGGGCGGGTACATATTCCTCGTCAGCGGCTTTCTGAAACCATTTTACGGCCCCTTCCAAATCGATCTCGCACCCCTGTCCGTTATAAAGACAGCTTCCGAGCGCGAACATGGCCTCCTCGCAGCCGCCCTCGGCGGCCTTTTGGAACCATTTAAGCGCAATCGCTAAGTCGCGGCTGCAGCCGTGTCCCGAATAGTAGCAATACCCGAAGTTCAGCATCCCGAGAACGTCACCTTTGTCCGCGCCCTTTTTGAACCACTTGTACGCGTTCTTGCTGTCTCTGACGCTGAGGCACTCCTTGCCCTTTTTTACTTCCCTTGAGAACTCTCTCATTATTTTCTAAGTTTTCCGTATTTCACGGCGTGGTAGTCGTAAATCTCTTCGACGAACTTTTCGAGCTCGTCAAGATTCTTCTTCCTGCTTCCTATAAGAGGTACGAGCTTTATGAGAAACTCGTAGTCCTTGTTTCTCAGGTCCTCAAAAAGAAGGTCTTTGCTCTTGGACGTAAGAAGCGAGTTTATGGTGCCCCTCATATCGTCCGTCTGGGAGATGTAGTACATTTTCTTCGTCTTGTTGTAAAGAACTATGACGCCCTCTCTCTTTTTCCCGCCGGGTTTGTACTCCATGAGAAACCTTTCCGGAGAGAATCCGTCGTTGTCGATGTAAACGCCCCTTCCGGTCGAAAGCTTGTACTCGTCCTGTGCGTCGTCCTCGAGCTTGATGGAAACGATGTTTCCCTTCTTGTCGTAGTCCCCGAAAATCCGCACGGTACCACCGCTGTGCGCCACGGAGTACCATTTCCAGATTGCCCTGTTTCCCTCGTCTTTTTTGGGCTTGCCTAGAGAATTTATTGCGTCGGTCAAAGTGAGCGGATCGCTACCCGGGGTGTTGAGACGGGTTTCGAGCTCGCTCTTAAGTGCGGCGAACTTTGCCTTCATCTTCTTGTTGTGGAGATAAAAGTATACGACGGATATGACGGTCGCGATTGCAAGCGCACCGATGACTCCTATGAACACATATGCTGTCGTACTCACTTGTAATATGCTCCCTTGACGAAATTTCGATATTCTCTCTTACAAAAATTATACCACGGTAACGAGAAAAAACAAAGTCAAATCATAGCTAATGCCGGCATACGCGTCCGCACACGCCGGCATATCGGTTTTATTGAAAAGAAAAGTTTACATGCCGAAGTCTATGTCGGGATTTGTTTCGGCGTATTCCGATTCCTCAACAATCTCTTCTTCGGCAACGGCTTCTTTATTGAGTCTCCTCTTCTGATCCCATGCAATAATTCCGAGCACATATCCGACTTCCATAACGCTGCAGCCTATGATGAGAATTGTGTAGAACACGTCAGCATTGTTCGCGGCAGAGTTAGCGGCTATGTAACCATCATCTGCAACGGCCCAGAGACAACCGAAAACGCAGAGAACCGCGGTGAGAGCCATGGCGGCGATGATATCAGCAAGTTTAAGGTTCCTCTTGTCGGGCTCGCCGAAAGACTCCAATGTCCCACAGACGAACTTGCAGGAAATTATGAGCGTGAGGAACTCGAAGATGAACGCAACGGCGTAATATATGTACGGAGTCCACATATTGTCCCATGCCTCGCCGTGAGCGAACGCAGTAATGGCAACGGTTTCGTCGGACTTGTAGCCCACCGTCGCACCGGAAAGGCACCATACAGACGCGAGGACGAGGATTAGGGCCAGTATGGAGCAGGCAATCTGACCTCCGTCGCCGGTTTTTCTCTTAAGATCGAAGTTAGAAATGAGTCCGAGGCAGTAGCATATGCCAATGAAGATTCCGCCGCCGGCAAGGCCACACACGGTGTAGTTGTTGAGATCGAAAATATAGTAGGCGCCGTCAATCTTTGCGCTGTCGTGGAAAAGCGACCTGAGAAGTATAACGAACCCGAAATACAGGAAATACGTTATGAGCATACTCTTGACGCATTTTTGAACCTTCTCTTCATGTCTGACGCCCTTCGCATATCTGACAATGGTCGTAATGGCCCGAACCACCATAGTTACCCAAAGGCCAGCGACTATGAGAGTTCCAAAGAAATCGTAATCGACTATCGCGTCGTACTCGATGTTGCCTTTGCAAAGATCAGTGACAATATCTACAAAGTAGTCGCCAAAAAGTTTGCCGCTCTCACCGATGAAACCGACAAAAAGAGACATCGCGACAATTATGACAACGCCGATGAACCCGAAGGTAATTCCTACGATGCCCACCTTGTGCTGGAACGACCGAGGTGTCTTGGTCTTGACCTCGCCGTCTTCTGTCTCCTGACCTGCCTCCTCGTACGCGAGAACGGCGTCGTCCTCAAACGGAGTGTCGATAGGATCTTCGTATTTTGTTTTTTTAGCTGACATGTGTTCCTCCGTGTAGAACAAATGGAAAGTTTCTTTTATGAATATCTGAAGATATAAACGTCTTTACGACGTGAATATACACATATACACAAAATATAATATCATAGCGACAAAAATGCGTCAATATCAAATTTATATATAATCACGCTTACTTATGACTTTTTTTGAAAAAAACCGATATTTTTGTGAAAACAGTCTTTAAATCGTTTATCTCGGACACAAAGAAAACCTATTGCAACCCGAGTATATTCCGTCATGGGCCGTCCGCACGGCACAGCATAGAAATGCAGCGCATTCGAAAAGAAAACATCTTCTGCCAAGGCCATAGGCGTGCAAATGGCGAAATCGCACACACATATACCCGCACAAACTGCGGAAAAAGGCGAGGGAATATGCCCACGCCTTTCGTTTTTATGTTTCGTTTTTCTGTGCCGCCTCAGATGAAACCAAAAGGGATTATTCCGTCACCCCGGGAACCTCTGTAACGACATAGTATCCGCTGTCCTCGTCGGAAACGGCCTTGTATCCCTCCGCGAGATAAGCCCCGGGGTCCGCGGTGAACAAACCGCCCGCAATCGCAAAAGTGAAATCAGGCATGTTTCTACCCACGGAAGAATAATCCTCAGAAACAGCCATGTAGAGTTCGCCTATAAACGTCCCGTCACAAACCGTAACGCTCACAGTGTTGTCTGCAATCTCCGTCCCGACTTTGACGGTCGAAGTATAAGGGAATACGGACAAAGCGTATCCGTACGACGTAGCCCCGCTCGAGTTATAAGCATGGGAAGGCGATCCCGTCGCCGTGCATTCAAAGGTGCCGTCGTATATCACGGTTGTCCCGCCTCTGACCTCCAATGGAGTGGATCCGATAATCGCACCGCCGTACACGTTCAAAGTCCCATTCGCTATATAAATCGTGGGGAAAGGTTTTCCCGTCGTTCCTTCGTACACATCGGCTCCAGTCAAAGTACCACCATATATGTTTATAACTGAGCTTTCCTGGTTTGTCGTTCCGAGCGTGCATATCACGGAGTCATTCGTGCAGCTGAGGTTTCCGTCGTACACGTTGAGCATCTGCACGGCACCCGTCTGGTAATCGCTGTGCCCATAGTTCCCGTCTCCGCAAAGAACTATCCCCTTGTTCTCTCCATGTATGTCCCCGCCTTCCACGTTGACGGTCGTGCCGTCGCCGCCGAGCCAGAGCGCAAAGTAATCGGAATCTATCGCGCCATCCTCAATCGTGACGGTCGCTCCGTTCTCGGCCTTGATGCCTATGGAGTTGCTCTCTATGGTTCCGCTCTTCACGATTACGGTGCCCTCCGTGTATATCGCAGCGGCGTTGTCGGTACTCCCGCCTCCGTCATATGCGTTCTCTATCGTACCTTCGCCGGTCACGGTGAGAGTGGCGCCCTTCTCCACGGAAACAGTCGCTGAGTCCTTTTCCGCGGTTTCGCTCGTAAGGCTGTTCCCGCCAAGATCCAGCGTGACGTCCCCGGACGATATCTCAAGGGATTTTGCAACTTCCAAGTCAACGCCGAGTTTTATGCTGTCGCCGAGCTCAAGCACTGCGGCAATCTGTTCTTCGTCGGAAACCACGTACGTGATATCGGCAGAACCCTCCATGCCTTCCTCGAGCTCATCGCCACAGCCGGTACATACCGTCTTCCATTCGCCGTCGACGAACGTCGACTCGTAAGTGTGCTCATGTTTCGTCGAACTCTCCCCAAATTTGGGAACGGACTCGACAGTTGTCGCACTGTCGCAGGCCACGCCGAAGATGCACGCAAAGGCGAAAACGGCCATAAACGCAACAGCGAATATGCTTATGATTTTTTTAGATTTTTTCATTATATTCTCCGTACAGCCCGCCTCCGAAAAGTCTCCCATGTCGGCAGCGGAAATGTTTTGATTCTTAATTTATTATAACCAAATATATGGGGTTTAGCAAACATTCTGGAAACGCATCCGCAAAAAACCCCGATACGCACGAGTTGACCCAAATCAAGATAAAACGTACAAAAAACATTACCGTCCGAGAAACGTATCATGCGGAGCCGCAAAGCATAAAACAAAAAGATAATTCTACATAAAAAATGGCTATACATCAGGGTATTGACTAAATCCGAAATCATGGTATCATAAATAAGAATTATGCACTGTGTATGCATTTTATTGTATATGTGGGTGAAATACTGCATAAATTGGTTAATATTAACTGTTTTATACATTTTTTATTCACCTTATATGACGCACACTCTTAATTCATTGGTTCTGAGTTATGGGCCGACAGGAGCAATCCTGCCGGCCCATACATTTTCTTCAAAAAAAGATTTCAACGCAGGCGTTACGGTGTGACACGGTTTATGTCCCTGGGAAACATGGCCGCGAGTCTGACGTTTTTAAACCCGAGAAGATGCATCGTAAGGCGCTCGAGCCCTAATCCGAGTCCGCCGTGAGGGGGCGCTCCGTATTTATGGAGCATGAGATATGTCTCGAACTCATCGGGATTCATGCCTAGACGCTTCATCTTCTCCACCTGCTCGCCGTAGTCGTGTATACGCTGGCCTCCGGACGTTATCTCTATTCCTCGGAAAAGAAGGTCGAAGGAAAGCGTGACTTCGGGGTCATCGGGGTCATCCATGGTGTAGAAGGGACGCTTGCTCGTGAGAAAATGCGTAACGAAAAGGAAGTCGGAACCGTACTGCTGTTTCGCCCATTTGCCGAGGAATGCCTCCTCGTCCGGTTCGAAGTCGTGCATGTCCGTTATGCTCTTGAGTTTTTTGACGCACATCGCCTTGGCGTCCTTGAACCTTATGCAGGGAATGGAGTCTATCTCGGGGATGTCGGCGCTCAAGAGAGCCACCTCTGGAGCGTACTTTTCCTTAAGAAGGCTCATGATATACTTGAGTACACCCGTCTCCATCTCCATGATGTCGTAAAAGCTGTCTATAAAGCCCATCTCGAAGTCCATGGATATGTACTCGTTGAGATGTCTCGACGTGTCGTGGTGTTCCGCACGGAAGACGGGGCCTATCTCGAAGACCCTTTCAAAAACCGGTATCAGGGTCTGCTTGTAAAGCTGCGGGCTCTGGGCGAGAAAGACGGTCTTGCCGAAATAGTCAAGTTTGAAAACGTTAGTCCCCCCTTCCGCGCCCGCGAAGTTTATTTTGGGCGTGTGCACCTCGGTGAAATTCTGCGACGTGAGATACTCGCGGAACCCCCTCTGTATGCCTTCCTGTATTTTGAATATCGCCCTCTCCTTGGGGTTTCTGAGCGTCACGGGACGGTTGTCGAGATTGACGGCAAGCTCCGCGTTTATCTGTTTTTTGTTTATTACGACGGGCACTATGTCCGCGGGACGGGACAGTATCTCAATCCCGGTTATCTGCAGCTCGTATCTTTCGCTCCCATCCCTCGTCTCGCTCGGGACGACCTTGCCAGTGACCTTGGCGCCCGCCTGTTCGACGACTTCGTCCGACATACGGTAATCGGAAAACTCGGGGGAATACACGCATTGAACGACCTCTCTCGCCGTGCGTATCAGCACGAACGCGAAACCCGTCATGTCTCGGATATTGTGTATGACGCCCTTTATGCTCACAATCTCCCCAACGTGCTCTCTGAACTCGCCGTAGGATATGCAGTCCGTCACGATTTCGCCCGTAATTTTTTCTCTGTCCATATTCAGCCTCACAAATTGTTATCGCCGCATCCTCGGATGCGCAAATAATGCCGGATGGCAGCCGCAAATGCGGCGTTCAAATCATGGTTTTTATCTTTTCCTCTATAAGCGGCATGTAGAACCGCCTGTATCCCTCGTCGTTGGGGTGAGTGCAGTCGCCTCTCCCCCAGCCGTACGTGTCGTTCGTGTACAGATCGCGCATTTCGGGGTCAAACGTGTCAAGTCCGCTGTCCGCGTAAATGTCAACGAAATCCACGTCCCGGCTGCGACATATGTCGAGAGCCATTTCGCCGTACTCGCACTGGGCTTTCTCCTCGCGCCTTCCCATCCTGTGGTTTCTCATGTATAAAAGCCGGGCGTCCGGGAAAAATGTTTTAAGGGCGTACACTATTGCGTCAAAACAGACGGAAAAGGAATCGGTCTTCGCCACCTCAAAGATATCGACGGGCTTTTTCTCGGACACAAACTCACCGAGAGGCACGTCGAAATGTTCTCCGTCCGTCATGTAGCAGTCGTTGGTCATGCCGTCGAAAAGCACGACGTCGGGCCTCACTCCGTCCGTAATCGCCTTGCGGACCTGTTCCACTATCCAGCTGCGACCTTCGTAATATCCGGTTCTCGCGCCGCCCACGCAGTATTTGAGAATGTCAGCGCCCAAATCGTCGCGAAGATACTCCCCGGGGCCGTAGTCGCCGTTACCACTCCCGTACATAATGCTGTCGCCGATAAGAAGGACGGTCCTGCCTTTCAAAGCGCACATATAAAGCCTCACAAAAAACACAAGCAAATTTTACGCCGCTTTGGGCGCGTATGTCAAACCGTGTCACCCCGTCTGGAGTCTTCCATCGCTATCACCGTATCCGTAGGGAATTATATTCATGCGGTGCGGCGAGCATATTATGGCGCTACCCGTGTCCGTTATGGGGTCCATATAGTAACACTCCTTGTGGCTGGAGCAGTCGGCCTCTATGACGTCAACGGAAAGCTCCTCCTTGTCTACAAAGATTACGTTGCAGTCCTCGTACGGACTTTCCTCGTCCACGAAAAACCTTATCGTGAGGGACGTGTTCGTTTCTTCCTCGACAATCACGTGTGCGGGGTCGCACTCCAAAATCTCAAAGTCGGAAAAATCGTAGTCGAAGACTATGTCGCTTTTGTAGTACACGTAGAAGCCCGCGAGGGCGTCCTTGGAACGGGTGAGAAAGACGGCCAGAAACAAAGCGACGACGGCGAGGACAATAAGGACGTATATCACGATGTCCCAGATCTTGAACCCCTTGTCCTTCTTTTTTATCTGATCTATCTTCTTAATCGACATAGGTTTCCAAAACTATGTTCCCGTCAGCGTCCACCGTGCAGCCGAGAGAGTAAGCAGGGTTTGTTATCGTGAAATACACGGGGTCGTTGCAGATGACGAAGTATCCGTTCGCGCCCTCGTACACGAACACGACCTTGGAATCTTTGAGATTCGCGTTTATAAAGTCGACAGCGCTTTCAAGGCCCATGGCCATTATCGCCGTTGTGTACGCGTCTATAAGCGCGGCGTCCCCGCCGATTATGGTGCAGGCTATTATACCGGTCTGCACAGGGCTCCCCGTAGCGGGGTCGATGACGTGACAGTACCTTGTGCCTTCGTACTCGAAATACTGCTCGTAGTCCCCGCTGGAAGAGAGGCACACATCGTTTATTTTAGACTCGAGATAAGTGCCGTAACCCCTTGGGTCGGTGAAATCTAAATACCACTCTCCGTCCTTTTCCGAGGCACACTTTTTTACGGCGATGGAACTCGACCCGAAGACGAAACTGCCGTAATCGTATCCGTATTCGCCGAACATGTCGTACACGACCTTCGTCGCGTATCCCTTGCCTATGCCTCCGAGATCTATCTTGAGCGAGTATTCCGTCCCTTCCACCTCTACGGTTTTGAGAGGCTTCACGGCATAATATCCGCCTATCTTTTTGCATATTTCTATGTCGGCAAAGGCCTCGGAAAGCTCCCGGAAGGCATTTACGTACTCTTCGTCCGGAAGCGAATCGTCTCTGTCGTACGGCATGGAGTCCTTCGTAAGCCTCGGCGCGAAACCGTAAAGGTCCGCGCTGTAATATACGCCGGGGTTGTATGCACCGTCTGTCGCCTCGTACGCGTCCATGGCGAACGAGAGGACATCGTAAGTAATCTCGTCGATTTCGACCGTGTCGCCCGGCTCAGCCTCGTTGAACGCGTTTACAAAGGACGTCTCCACCGACGCGCTAATGGAGTCCTCTATCGCGAGAACCTCGGCCTCGGCCGTACGGCAGAAATCGTATGCGGCATCTTCCTTTTCTTCGGTCGAAAAGTCTCCGGACACGCAAATAGTCCCCCATGTGTCCATGGCGTACATGTAATAATAAAGGTCGGTATTGTTTGAACAACCCGCGAGCGCGACGCTGCAGAGTGCGACGGCGGCAGCAACCGGAACCGCCAAGAATTTTCCGTGTCTCATGATGTGTGCCGTCAGACGATGTCCTCCACCATCTTGGTAAGTTCTTCCGTGTTTTTAACGGTGAACAGTTCTTTCCTAATTTTCGCGGAATCCCTCTGTCCCTTCGTATAGAAAGCGACCATTTTTCGCATGAAGACGCACGCGAATCTCTCGCCGAAAGCCTCCCTCGTGTCCTCAATCTGTTTAAGTATGTCAGTCTTTTTGTCGTAAGGCGTGCCCGTGATGTCCGCGAATATCCATGGGTCGTACATCGCGCCTCTCGCCACCATGACGCCGTCCGCGCCTGTCTCGGAAAGAAGATATTCCGCGTCATCTTTCGTGAAAACCCCGCCGTTCGCGATGACGGGGATCGAAACGGCATCCTTTGCTTTACGGATTTCGTCGAAGTTCACGGGTCCCGCGTACATCTTGTCCCTCGTCCTTCCGTGCACCGTTACGAGTGACGCGCCGCTATCTTCGCACATCTTCGCGAAATCGGCGGTTACGATATAGTTTTCCGAAAGCCCTGTTCTGAACTTCACGGTGACAATCTTTCCCGCGGAGACGACGGCCTTTATAATCTTTGACGCGAGCGGAAGGTCCGAAAGAAGCGCGCTGCCCTCGCCGTTTTTGTATATCTTGGGCACGGGGCAGCCCATGTTTATGTCTATCACGGGAAAACGGGAAAGATGCTCACTTTCCGCGGCCCTTTTCATGAACTCGGGGTCCGACCCGAAGATCTGGCACGCGTTTATCCCCTCATAGGCGGGGTCTATTTCCAAAAGCTCCGCGGTCTTTTCGCTGCCAAAGCATAGGCCTTTGGCGGACACCATCTCCGTGAATGTGAGGCCCGCGCCCAAATCGTAACACATCCTTCTGAAAACCGAGTTGGTGTAGCCCGCGAGCGGCGCGAGGAATATGTTGTTTTTGGTCTCCTCTTTTCCGAGCCTTATTCTATTTAACGTCATCCGACTTCGCCCTGTACCAGTAAAAATCCAGCTCGAGCTCGTTCAAATCGTTCATCTTCTTCCCGTCGGCGGTGACGAGCTTTTCGCACTTTTCAAACCTTTCCGTGAACTTGTCGCATGCCGCGGCGAGTACCTCCTCGCAGTCGACGCCCGCGAGTCTGCATGTGTTCACCGCGGAAAAAAGAACGTCCCCCGCCTCTTCGGCTATTCGCACGGAATCCTCGTCCACCTGGGCCTGTATCATCTCGTTTATCTCGTCTGTCATGCGCTCCGCGGCGGACACGGACGACGAAAAGTCCATCCCCGACTTCGCGGCGCGTTTCTGGATTTTCTGCGCGCGCATGACGGCGGGCAGACTTATGGAAACAGCTTTGACGGAGTCGGCGTACGTCTCGAAGGCCTTCTCCTCCGCCTTGTTTTTGTCCCAGACGCCGAGTGCCTCATCCTCGCTTCCCGCCTTGTCGGTGCCGAATATGTGCGAATGCCGGAATATGAGCTTTTTGACGAGGTCGGTTATCATGTCGCCGTTGGAAAATCCGCCCGACTCCTCCTTCATGACCGCGTGGAAGGCAGCCTGCAAAAGTACGTCCCCCGCCTCCTCGAGCATGGCGTCGTCGTCATCTCGGTTTATGGCGTCCACGAGCTCGTACGCCTCCTCTATAGTGTTCTTCTTTATGGAGTCGTTGGTCTGCGCTCTGTCCCAGGGACATCCGCCGGGAGCGCGGAGAAGTTTCACTATATGCACAAGGTCTTCGTAGTCGTAGCGCTGCTTTTTGAAAAAATCCTTTTCGTCCACCGCCACGGCGCAGTCTATCCCGTACGGGGCCTGCCTGTCTATCTCGTAAATCTTTATATCCTGCGTTTTCCCGCCCTTTATGAACGTGCACGTTTCCTCTTCCCCGAAAAGCTCTGTGAGCCTTTCCTTGGTAAGTTCTGCCGCCCTGGGATCGTCTATGTCGTAGACGACGCACGCCGTTGAAGGGCGGAGTGTCTCGACGTCGTACGCGGAGCACGAGGTCACGACGGAAGACCGGATCTTGGCGAGGGTCCTAAACTTCTGCGTCTTTGACACCCCCTCGAAGACCGTGACGTCTTTGCATTTGGAAAGGATTACCCTGCACGCCTCGTCGTCCGATACGCATCCGTCCACGCAGTACACGACGGGACAGGTTTTGCTCTCGGAAATGACTTTCTGAGCGAGGTTTCTGTTCAAAGTGTCGAAGTTTCTGCTCGACTCGAACACAGCGTCCAGCGTCTCCACGTCGTAGCCGCGGAGCGCCTCATATGCGCACATCCTCTCCGATCGCGCGATTATCTTTTTGGCCCCGTCAAGCGCATTTTTTGCGCCGCAGGACATGTCACCGACCTCGGTCCCGAGGCCGACGAGCGTTATGTTCATGATGTTTTCCTCCGCAGTCTTAACGAATAATAATATAGCAAAACGCGACGGATATTTCAACACATTTTGACCGTCCCCGCCTGCCGAAAGAGGGATTGCGTCTGCGCATTATTTTTAACCGACGGGAAACATAAAAAAGACCGGGCCGACCGATCTTTTTCGTATCCGCACCAAGCGCTACTCCCGTCTTCCGATGTATTCGTGGCGGTGCGTCTCCCAGCGGACATAAAAGCATTCCAAAAACGTTTCACTTACGGCGAGTGCTCTCGTACTCGTCCATGATTTGTTTTTCGAGTTTGTCGTCGTACAGAAGGTCCATCCCCCAGACGTTAAGCATGTCGATTTTAAAAACCTCCGGACCGGGATTGTCCTTCGCTTTGGGCAACACAGCCTCCAGAACGCCGTAATATCTCCCGTCTCTGTAGATGATCGCGAGACGCCTGTAAACCAATTCCATGCCGTTATAATCAATCTTAAGTTTGTCACCCGTGACCGGGTCGAGAAGCTCTTTGAGAAAATCCTGGTCGCAAAAATCGCTGTACGCGGAACCGAGCTCGTCCATAACGGAGTCCGCTACTTCGTCGTCGGTTTCAACGGCGAAATACTCGGAACCGTCGCCGTCGAAGCACAGACGAAAGACCACGACATCTTCTTCCTCGAAGTTCACGAATCGCGTGAGAGGTTCAAAGACACAGTAATTCGTCCCGTCTTTTTCGGTCTTCAGAAGAAGCCGAAACACGAAATACCTGCCGAGGCCGTCTCTCAAAAGAAGCGGCATGTCCTCCACCACGTCCACGTCGTCCATCTTATGAATGCCCTCAAGTTCGCCGTCCCCGTCCACGTCTTCAACGTCTCCGTATATCCACTCGGCGTCCCGGCTGTGTTTGTCGATATACTCGGAAAGCTTTATGCCGTCCGTGGCCGTGAAGCGCTGGTCTTCAAAAGTTTTGTCGTACAAAAGTTTTTTTGAAAGTTTGAGATCAAGTCTCATATCCTTCCCCCCTCTGTTTGCCCGAAAGGCGTGGGCTTATTCAGATACGCGGCGGCTCCGCCGCGGACATACGCTACCAGATTTCGACGTCGCCGTCCTCGTCGTAATGCCAAAAGTTTCCCTCTTTCTTCGGGAGTTTCTCGCTGTAATAATATGCGGGTGCATCGAAGAACGGGTCGTTTCCTCTCGCGCCTATTCCTATCTGGTACATGCCCCTCTTCCCGCCTTTGTAAAATATCGCCTTTAACCTGTCGCAGCCGTAAAACGCAAAGTGCTCTATCTTGTCGAGATATTTGGGGATGACGATGTACTCAAGATTCTTGCACCCATAAAACGTCTCGGCGCATATAGTGTAAACGCTGTCGGGAATCATTATGAATTTCAAAGATTCACAGTGCGCGAACATGTCGTCGAATATCTCGTCGAGATTTTCTGGGAGAGTGACAGATTCCAGCGACGAGCACCCATGGAATACGCGGCAACCGAGATTGTCGACGTTGTCGGGTATACATACTGACTTAAGGGAATCGCAGGAGGCGAACGCTGCCTCATCTATGTATTCGAGACTGTCTGGAAAAGAAACGCTTTCCAAAGATGAACATCCGTAAAAAGCTTCCGAGCCTATGTAAGTAACACCTTCGGGAATTACAACCCTCGTCACTTTGTCGAGATAGCGAAACGCATGGTCGGCGATTTCCGTGAGACCGTCGATTGTCGGAAGCACGAGCTCGGTCCTATCTCCCCTGTATCCGAGACACATGCGTTTGTCACCATTCACATACACGACGTATCCGTCCTCCGTCACGGACAGACCGCTTTCTTCTCCTTCCGATATGACGGCACGAAGAGACCCGCCTATGCCTCCGTTCTCGTAGTTGCGTACCTTTTCGATGTTCATGGAAGAGAGGTTACGGACTTCGACAAGCTTTTCGCAGCCGCAGAACGCCATTTTACCGATGGTCTTCATGCCGGCGGGAATCGTGACAGACGTGAGCTCGTCATAGAACGCGAAGGCATACGCCTTAACCTCGGTCACTCCCTCCGGGATGACGAGGTCGTAGAGCGGTTTTCCGCTCACGAACATCTTTCTGGCGCAAAATACGGGGTTGGAGTAATTACCCTGAAAATCTATTTCCAGCCATGCCGAGATATCGTCGACAAAAAGATTGTCGAACACCGTACAACCACGGAAGGCGTCCTCCCCGATCTTTACGACGCTGGAAGGAATGTGCACGCTTTTAAGAAACGTGATTCCGCAAAAGGCAAATTTTTTAATCTCCTCCGTGCCTTCCGGTATATCGAGGTCGGTGACCTGCTTGCCCTCGACGTAAAGAGACGCGTATACGTGCGTCAGCGTGTTGTGTCCTAAGGGATTGGCGTACCTGTTCGCAAAATCTATCGCGAGCCAAGCATCAAGCCCCGGCGTCTCGACTCTTTCTATATAGTCGCAGCCGGAAAACGCGTCCTCCTCCATGAATCTTATGCTGGAAGGTACGGTCACGCATCTGAGATCTTTCGCCTTCGTGAACGCGTTCTTTCCTATGCCCACGACCGGCATGTCGCCGTGTTCCGAAGGAATCGCCACCTCGTCCCCTTCCAGGGCGTCCGTGACTCCCGCGACAATCCATCCGTCGTCGCTTTTTCTGAATCTCAACGCAGACCTTGCCATGTCACCACGCCTCTCTCCAAATGACCGGATTCCCCTTTGCGTCGTAATGCCAGAACTTCCCCTTCCCGGTGGGTTTCGTCTTTCTGAAAAAGTATATCTCAGCGCGGTGAATCGCCTCATTGACCCTTTCGATTTCGGTTTTGTGCCAGGAAGACTCTGTCCCTTCGTAAAAAATTCTCTTAAGGTCGTCGCAGTCACAGAAAATCTCCTTACCGATGTACTGCAACGACTTGGGCAGAATTACTTCTTTGAGGTCGGTCAAACGGAACGCGCACTCGTCCATATAAACAAGCTCTTTGGAAAGTCTCACGTGTTCCAGATCGAAACAACCGGAGAAGGCAAATTTTTCTATGTATCCGACTCCCGGGATGTCCGCCACCGTCATCAAATCGTTGCGGTTGAACGCGAACTCTCCGATTTTTTTGACGTTTTCCGAAAGCCTTATCTCATCGAGACAGCACCTGTAAAAAGCGCAGATGCCTATGGATGTTACTTTCTCCGGAATGTTTATGTGCTCGAGGCTTGAGCACCAGCAGAAAGCGCAATCACCTATGGCAGTGGTGCTTTCCGGCAGAACTATTTTTTTTATGTTTGCACAGTATTCAAACGCGCCGTTGAATATCTGTCCGCCGCGTATCACCACGGTACGGAGTTCAGGCGGAATGAAGTATGTATGGAAAAAATACGAATCGTCGATGTCTTCCTCTCTGATGCCGGACCTTATGAGACTTTCTCTTATTTCGTCCTCATCGTCGTGATAACCCGGAGCACAGCACTGCGACGCGACGTCGTCAGACTTTTCTTCCTCTCCGAAGATGTATCCAAAAAGCGTCTCCTCGCAAGGTTTTTCCGCTATACGACCGCCAACGAATGGCAGATACATGGTTTCAATCGATATGCACCCTGCAAAGGCCCCTTTGCCTATGAACCGCACCGTCTCGGGAACGATGACGTGACAAATCTCCGAACGGTTTCTGAACGCGTGCTCGGCGATTCCCAAAACCGGAAGGCCTTTGTTCCGTGCCGGTATGCGCAGGAACTCATCCTTATTGGCACCCTTACCCGTCACGACGTATCCGCCTTCCGTTTCGGCGTACCTGAGTCCATTGCTCTCGGGAACCGCATTGCAATCAAACTCCGGATCGAAATTGACACGGAAATTGTAGTTGAGCGAGTCCGTAAACCGTTTGAGAGGAGACAGATGTTCGTTGAATCTCCACTCCGCGCCAAATCCATGTGGATATCTGTGGCTTCCCGGGTTGATGTCCGGAAGAATGACCACCCCTTCTTCCGAATCATCGTCCTCGTCGTAATAATATTTCACGGTGAACTCAACCATATCGGGACCGCTGTATTTGCGCGCGGCTTTGAAAATTTCATTTCCCGCATCGATTGACATAATTTGCCAGTCCCGGGGAGTTCCTCCGTAAATGATTTCGGCGAGAGAGGAACATCCGTAGAACACGAACGGGCCAATACGCCCGACTCCGTTTCCGACGACCACCGTACTGAGATTTACACACGACTCGAATGCGCTCTCCCCGACGTATCTCACGCTTCCCGGTATATCGACGGATTCGATGTCAGTACAGCTCTCAAAGGCACTCGCGCAAATCCCCACAACTGGCATGCCACGGTATTTGGGAGGAATAACGATGCAGATATCCCTGCACGTACCGATTCCTGTGACTATGTATCCTTCCTCAGTTTTCTCAAACTTAAGACCCTTGCTTTCTCCAAGCATGTCATGAAGCCTCCGTTTTATCTCAGTCCCAAATTACGGGATTCCGTTCATCATCGTAATGCCAGAAATTTCCGGGCATTTCCGGTCTTTCTTCGCTGTAAAAATAAACCGTTGCGGACAAAAACGACACGTTGCCCTCTTTTGTTACATGCGCATCGCTTAATTCCTTTTTCCAGTCCCTTTCCGTGGAAGGGAAAAACACGGATTTAAGATTCCGGCACGATTTAAAAGCGCCGGACTTGATTTCCCAAAAGTAACGGGGTAAGACAACGTACTCCAGTGCGGTGCATCCGCTGAATATGTTCGTGGGTATGGTGATAAGACATTCTCCGAAGGCGAAGGACCGAAGCGTCTTACAACCCTCGAAAGCGGAAACTCCGAGGTTAAACCTGACGACGTCATCCGGGATTTTGAAGTCTGTGAGTCCGCTCGATGTAAACGCGTAATCGCCGATATACAACAAAGTGGACGGAAGACTCACATCAGAAAGATTTGCGCATCCGCTGAACGCCTCCTCGTCTATGAACGAGACGCCCGCTGGGATTGTGACAGAAGTTATGTCCGTGCGGTCCTTGAACGCCGACGGACCTACAGCCGCGACCGTGAGTCCGTTGTATCTGCACGGCAACACAAGATTTTTATTCGTGCATCCGCCCAATCCCGCGACCACGCAACACTTTCCGAATCTCTGATATTCCAGTCCGTGTGCCAAATTTTCGTCCTCCGCGTCCCCGAGTAGGACATCTTCTTGGGGAAGGTTCACGACTGGGTCGAAGGGATATTTAATCATGCCGCCGTCCGACTGCTTTCCGGAAGCAGTAGGACCTTTCTGCACCCCCGTCCACTTGGTGGGTTTGAACTTTTCCGAGTAGTGCCAGCGGCCCTTCACGGGACTGGGACGCTCCTCGCTGTAAGAAAAGAAACGGCTGTCGTCAAAAAGACACGCATTGCCCTCTAAAGCCGTGTCGATTCTTCTCCACCGGGATGCGTTGCCCTTGTAAAAAATCGAAACGTAATCACAGGCGCTGAAAGCGTTCTTTGCTATTTTCACGCAGGTGTCGGGAATCACTATGCCCGCAAGCGACGTGCACCTGGCAAAAGTTCTCTCCTCTATCACGGAAACGTCGCTTAAGATTGTCACGTTCTTAAGACGGTAGCAACCGTAAAATGCCCCGTCTCCTATTATGTCGACCCCCTTTGAAATCACGATGTTCTCAAGGGTTTTGTCGTCTTCAAACGCACCGCTAGAGACGGCTACCACCTTCTCTCCTCTGTACGTCGGTGGAATGACTATGTTCTTTTCTTCGCAGTCCCCCCTGCCAAGCACGGCGTATCCGCCGTGAGTTACCATGTAATCTAAGCCGTATGTCGGAAGATAGGCATTGGACACATAAGCAGAGTAGTCCAAAGCGGGCTCCTTGTACGCTCTCCATTTGGTGCGGTACGACGAATAGCTGTTGCTTTGATAATGCCAGAATTTTCCGGGTTTCGTGGGTTTTTCCTTGCTGTAAAAGAGAAGCTCCGCTCCAAGCAGATTTTCGTTCCCCTTCTTTTCAATCCTTATTTTACTCCATTCCTCTTCCGTACCCTTGTAGTAAACCACCACGATTCCGGAACAGCCTTCAAAGGCGCCCTCATCTATCGAAACCATGCTCACTGGAATGACCACGCTGCTGATTTGTTTGCAGTTCAAAAAGGCGTGCCTTCCTATTGATTCGAGATCGTCCGGGAATTCGCACCAGAAATAAGCGGGACAATCCGCGAACGTATTCTCCTCTATTCTTGCCAAAGAGTCGAACTCGACCCGCCCGAGATTCGGAGAGCCCTCAAAGGCCCCGGCGCCTACAGACTTCACAGAACCGGGGACATGGGCGAATCTTATGGGGCATTTCGCGAACGCAGACTTTTCAATCCCGACCACGGGCTTCCCTTCGAATTCGGAAGGAACGCCGACGTTCGACGCCCTGCACCCGCCGATTCCCGTAACGACGAACCCATCTTCGATTGATTTGAAATCCATAACGCACGGAACGTCCTCTTCCGACGCGTCGCCGCATCTCATGAAATTTTCGTGGCGTATGAAGCTGTATTTCTTCTCCTCCCATTCCATGTAACCGTGGCAGTAAGATTCGGCATAACTGTTGAGGTAAGTGCACGCGGGAAAATCCGCCGAGTCGAGGTTTATTCTCACAGTCCCGCACTTGGGGCAGACATCGCCGGAGTAATGAGTATGGCACTTGGGACACGTAAAATTCATCACCACGGTGCTGTTTTTCCTGCCTTTGCCGGACACCCTCTGCATCTCGTATTCCCCCACAATGTCGATGACGATATCCTTGTCAAATTCCACGTCAAGCACACCGTGCGGTTCTTTGCCGACACTGAACGCATAGACGGCGTCCTCCATGAATCCGCGGCCAGTGGAAAGAGCGCGAAGAACCGCGTAGATTTTCCCCGGTCGGTCATTTGCGATGTACTCGAGCATAAATCTGCACATGTCCCCTCCTTTCTGTTTGAAGAAGACGGGACGGTCGTACAAACTATGTTTAACTATCTCCTCAGCGCGCGGATAGTCCAGAAAAACCTTGTCGTCTCTCTCGAAAATCTCGTATATGCCGTCGACGATCTTGTCGTACACGTCACTTCTCGTCTCCACGGTCAGAACGGGGGAGAAGAAGTCGGTGTCGTTGACACAGAACAGAATCTCTGTGTCGTCGTCGCACCCTTTGATTTTCGTCACGGGGTTGAGAAGCGCGTAAAGCGTGTAACCGTACGAAGTGACCGCCTCTATGCTGAAACTTATCTTTCTTCCGGCGTCATCAATGAGAACAAGCGGTTTACTTTTTTCGACGGAGCTTACGAGGAGAAGTTCGTATATATTTTTCCCGTTCGAGGGAACGAATGTAGACTTTTCGAAAAAATCGTCGTAGACGAGTTCCGCCGAAGCAAGATGCCGGTTTCCTTCTCTTTTCCACTTAAGTTGCGACTCTTTGCGGTATTTCCCCCTGATGATGCTTTGGTATTTGTAGTCCGGCACCTCGAAGGACTGGGGACTCATTTTTTCATCGTATCTGTAGACGATTTTCTCGTTCTTCTTGAACACGTCAAAACAGTCGAGCGGCTCGAAAATAACGTAAAGGTCTTCGCCTATGTACATCGATGCGAGTTTCCTGAAATGTACTTCTCTGTCGTTGTCGAAGGAAAGATTTATCGTGTCGTGATTGTCCGGGTCCTCGAGCCTGGACTTCAAACTGCTCGTTCTGTCGATGTGTTTCTCGAATTCCCGAGAAAAAACGTCTTTCAGCTCCGCCGCCAATTTTTTGTTCTTCACCGCATGCATCGAAGGCGGATTCGTATTTTTGTCCGCCTCGAAGACGACCGTGTCGCCCTCCTTTAATCCCTGTACCGGAATAAGAGGCAGAAGATAGGCGTAAAGATGTCCGTCTGAAGTCATTGTGGAAAGTCTCAAAAACGGAACTTCCTTTCCTCGCGAATCTTTGACCAGGAAGGCATTGTCGCTGGGCCTTTGAATCAGCATATCGCAAATGTCTTTTTTACCAATCGATGTGAACGTCTCATTCATGAGCTGATAATCGAAATAAAAGCCGTTAGAATCCGCCATGTTTCCTCCTTATAAAAATTCCCGAAGGCACCTTCGCCCTGCGTTATGTCTCACTTGTCCCAGATTACGGGATTCCGTTCGTCATCGTAATGCCAGAAATTCCCAGGCCTTTCCGGTCTTTCCTCGCTGTAAAAATACATCGTTGCGTTCCAGAAGTCCTCGTTCCCTTTCTGCGCCAACTCGGCATATTTATATTCCCTTTTCCATTCCTTTTCCGTCGAGGGGTAGAACACCGCTCTAAGCGATCTGCACGTCTCAAAGGCACAAGGGCTGAGTTTGCGGAAATAATGCGGGAATATGACATACTCGAGTGCGGTGCATCTGCGAAACGCGTACTTAGGGATATCGAACATTCTTTCCCCAAAGACCACCGATTTGAGTTTTCTGCAGCTTTCAAAGGCGGAAACGCCGAAATAATGCCACATGTTTTCCGGCAGGTCAACGCTTTCCAAAGCACACGACGAGAACGCGAATTTTCCGATTCTCTCGACGGAGTCCGGTATGTCCGCGCTGACAAGCCCCGTACAGCCCTCAAAGGCCTCGTCGTCCACGCTTGTGACGTTGTCGGGAATCTCGACGGAGGTTATGTCCGTGCGGCCTTTGAACACTGCGGGCCCAATTGCCGCGATGTAAAGGCCATTGTACATGGTCGGAAGGATGAGATTTTTCTTAAGGTCCGTGCACGATCCGAGCCCGGCTACGGCACAATATTTTCCGAGTCTCTGATATTCGAGCCCGTGCGGCAGATTTTCTTCTTCCGCAGTCCCGAAGATTACCTCCTCACGCGGAAGGTTCACGGCCGGATTGAACGGGTATTTTATCACACCGACTTCCGACTGTTTTCCGGAAGCAGCGGGCCCCTTCTGCGCACCCGTCCATTTGGACGGCTTGAACTTCTCCGTAAAGTGCCAGTGCCCCTTTATCGGGGAGGGACGCTCCTCGCTGTAAAAAAAGAGATTGCTGTCGTAGAAAAGACATTCGTTGCTCTCCGGTTCGATATCGATCTCTTTCCACTTCTCCGCATCACCCGTAAAATATATCACGGCGTCGTCGCAGTCGCTGAAGGCGTGCTCTCCTATTTTCTTGCAGGTATCCGGAATGACCACGCTCGCGAGCGAGAAACTGTTACCGAAAGTCCAGTCCTCTATCTCAGATATATCGCTCAAAATTATCACGTTCTTTAAGTCGGAGCAGTAGTTAAATGCCCCTGCGCCTATCTTGTTCACGCCCTTTGAAATCACGACGTTTTTCAGTATGTCATCCTTCTCAAAGGCGCAGTTCGAAACAGCAACGACCCTCTCACCCTTATAATACGAAGGAATGACAATGTTCTTATCCTCGCATTCCTCCCTTCCGACGACCATATATCCTCCGATGGTCTTTTCATACTTCAAGCCGTAGCTCGGAAGATAGTCGTTGGAGACGAATGCCGAGTAGTCCGTCGCGGGATCCCTGTACGCTCGCCATTTGATGCGGCATGAGGATTTTTCGTCCATGAAGTGCCAGAACGACCCCGGCCTCGTGGGTTTCTCCTTACTGAAATACAGAACATCCGCACGAAACAGTGTGGCGTTGCCTTTTTCGTCTATACGAATTTTACACCATTCATCCTCTTTCCCATTATAATATACTGTTTCAAGTTTTTCACATCCGTCGAAAGCACCATCTTCTATGGTTGTCATGCTCTCCGGAATCTGTATGCTATTAATTGCGGAACATCCAAAAAACGCGTTCCTTCCTATCGTCTTAATACCCTCCGGAAGATCAGAGTTCCGAAGAGACTTGCAATTCATGAACATACCTTCCTCTATTTTGTCCACTGTGGCGTCAGACTCAAACTGATTTAAGCTTTGACACCCCTCGAACGCTAAAGCACCGATGAACTTCACGCTGTCAGGGACATGGACGGAACAAATGCGACTTTTCGCAAACGCAGACTTTTCTATCCCTATCACGGGCTTCCCGTTGTATACGGAAGGTATACCGATTTTATCTGCCTTGCACCCTCCGATCCCCGCAACGACGTAACCGTCGCCACTGAGTCTGAAGTTCAAAACACACGGTGTCTCTGTTTGCGGCTCCACGCCACACCTGGTGTAGTAAGAAAAATATCTGTAACTGAATTTTTCCAACTCAAACGACATATATTCCCGGCAAATCGAAGCCGAATATCGGTCAAGATAAATACACGCGGGGTAATCCACCGAACCAAGATTTCTTCTTGTCGCCCCACACTTGGGGCAAACATCCCCTGAGTATTCGGTAAAGCATTTGGGACAGAGAAAATCCAATCTGCCGACCGCAAATTTCTCGGACTCGTCACCATAATCTCCGTTCTCATTGGCGGAATCTTCTTCCTCGTCGAAAACGGCGTTATATTCATCCATAAACTCGTTTATGCTTTTGTCATCGGTTTCCAGATTAAGGTCGCCGAAATTGTTTCTGCCAAGTTTCTTCATGCAGAACACATACTCCTCATCTTCTTCAAACGTGCGGGTTGAAGACAAGGCGGCAAGAACCGCGTAAAGTTTTTTCGGATGGTCTTCCGTATTGTATAAAACGACAAATCTGCAGTATTCATCATCGTTGTTTTTGTAAAAGACGGGAAACTCGTCTTCAAGTCCGTTAAGCAGGATTTCTTCCGACGGCGGATAGTTTAAGAGAATTTCTTCGTCGTCGTCAAACATATCATACACGTCGTCGAGAATCTCGTCATATATTGCCTTGTTTGTTTCCACCTGTAGCACGGGGGAAAAGTAGTCGTAATCGTTGACCTGAAAAAGAATCTCCGTATCCTTGTCACACCCTTTGATTTCCGTTATCGGATTCAACACGACATACAGATAAAGATGGCAAGGCGCAACCGCCTCGATTCTGAAAGTTATTTTCCTTCCGGCTTCATCCCTTAGGACAAGCGGTTTTTTTAGCCCGTCCAGGTCCGTAAGAAGCAAATCGTAGATGTTTTCGCCGTCTGCGGGAATAAACGTGGTTTCTTCAAAAAAATCGTCATAAACAATCTGCTTTCCGCCTTGACCTATGAGACGATTCTTCCTGGACTCGAGAACCTTTTCATTCAAATATTTGTCCATCACAAGATTCTGCATCTTTTGTGTAGGCACCTGGAGTGATGGCGGCATAATCTTGTCGTTGCAAAAATAAACAAACTTTGCGTTGTTTTTAAACAATTCCAGATGGTCCATGGGTTCCAGCACCACGTAAAGTTCGCCGCCTATGCATTCCGCGGCAAGTTTTTTGAACTTGACGCTTGTCTTTGGCTTCACGAAGATGGGCACCGGCTCATGGTTGTCCATATCGGCAAGCCACGCTCTGAAATTATTCATCTTATATTCCTGATTATCGAGTGCCTGTTCAAAAGCTTCCATGACCTCATCAGTTATTTTTTTGTCCTTTACAACATGCATCGTGGACGGGGACTCAGTTCCGTCGACTTCGACGACCACCGGCTCTCTCTTTCTTAAACCCTGTATATCGATTAACGGAAGAATAAGGGAATAGAGTTTATCGTCGGCGAACATAGTAATGAGTTTTACAAACGGCACATTCTTTCCCCGTGTGTCCACGGTCTCGAAAGATATATCATTAAACCTGTCGGACAGTATTGTATAAACATCTTTTTCTCCGATCGCCCTGAATGTCTCGTTCATCAGCTGATAGTCGAAATATAAATCGTCATTTTTCCCCATATCCTCTCCTTCTAAAAAAACGCAATAAACGCTTCATCACACCGTACATCAGAAGTATACATTCCGGTTTGTATCATTTGTCCCATGTCACGGGTTTTCCGTCATCGCCGTAATGCCAAAAATTTCCGGGCGTTTCCGGCCTTATTCCGCTGTATACATACATCGTGGCATTGAGAAAGCTCCTGTTCCCCGTTTCATCCACGTCAAGCATGAATTTCTCGTGTTCCTTCGCAGATAAGGGTATGAAAACAGCCTTGAGCGAATTGCACCCCTCGAACGCACACGCTCCTACACCGTGGCAGAGACTAGGCAGAACGACGTATTCCAAAGAAGCGCAACCGGAAAAGGCGCGTAAGGAAATGGCCGTAATCCGTTCTCCCAAGTCCGCCGAAAAGAGTTTTTTACAGTTTTCAAAAGCGGAAACTCCTATCTTCTCCACAGAGGCGGGCAACTCGATTTCGCAAAGACCGTCGCACCCGCTGAACGCCTCGTCGTCTATTGCCGTGACGCCATCGGGAATCGAGACAAACTTCATGTCCGTACGACCTTTGAACGCAGCGATTCCGATTTTTGTGACGTTGAGGCCGTTATACATGGAAGGCAAAACAACGTTTTCAAGGTCCGTGCACGAGCCCGTCCCAGCGACCGCGCAGCATTTTCCGAGTCTCTGATATTCGAGCCCGTGCGCAAGTTTTTCTTCCTCCGCTTCCCCGAACAAAACTTCCTCCCTCGGAAGGTTTACGGCCGGGTCGAACGGATACTTTATCACGCCGTCGGTGTCACCGGTGCCCTTCCACCTGACGGGCTTGAATTTCTCGGTGTAATGCCAGTGCCGTTTTACCGGCTTTGCCCTCTCCTCGCTGTAAAAGTACACGCAGTCATCGTCTGAAAGCAGTTCGTTGTCATCTCTGTCTATATCCACGCCGTTCCAAAGAGTCCTGTCTCCTTTGAAAAATATCGCAGGATCGTAACAGCAGTCAAAAACGTGTTTCCCCATCTCTTTGCAACTGCCGGGAATCACGACGCTTACGATGTCCCCACATTCGCAAAACGTCTCATCCTCAATCTTTTTCACGTCTCCCAAAATGACGGCCGTTTTGAGATTTTTGCAACCCCGGAACGCCGATGCGCCTATTTTGCCGACGCCCTCCGGCACGACGATGTTTCTTATGACGGCGTCGTTCTTGAACGCGCCATTTCCCAACGCTATGACTTTTTTCCCGAGATGCGTCCCGGGGATGACAATGTCCTTTTCCTCGCAGTCGCCCCTCCCGGTGACGACATATCCGTCTTCCGTTTCCTCGTATTCGAGGCCGTAGGTCGGAAGATAGTCGTTGGAAGAAAACGCTCTGCAATCCTTCGCAGGTTCACTGCACGCCTTCCATTTGATACGGCACGAACCGTTTTCATTGCTGTAGTGCCAAAATTTCCCGGGTCTTAAGGGGTTATCCCTGCTGTAAAAGAGAATCTCCGCACAGTTCAGCGCGTCGTTCCCTCCGGCGTCCTTTTCGACTTTCGCCCAATCCTCCTCATCGCCACAATAATAAACGGAGCCAAGCGTTCGGCAGTCTTTGAACGCACCTTCCTCGACGGAAACCACGCTCACGGGAATTTTAATTTCTTTTATCGACTCGCATCCCAAAAACGCGAAACTTCCCAAAGCTTCAAGTCCGTTCGGCAATTCGACAGACGAGAGCTTCGGACAGTATGCAAAAGTCCTCTCCTCTATTTCGGATAGGGGCGAAACGAAACGGACGTATTCCAGGCGCGGACATCCCTCGAATGCCGAGGCTCCAACGAACTTCACGCTCCCGGGGACACGAACGTATTTTAACGGGCTTTTCGCGAACGCCGACTTTTCTATCCCGACCACGGGCTTTCCTTCGTGTTCGGAAGGAATTCCCAGGTATTCCGCTATGCACGTGCCGATTCCGGTAACAACGAAACCCTCATCGGAAAGCGCGAACTCCAGCCCGCACGGCATGTCTGAATACGGCTCCCCGCCGCATCTAAAGAAATCCGGAAAGTTTTTGCCGTCGGATTTCTCCGCCTTCCACGCCACGTAATTTTGGCAGCAGGCCTCCGAATATTCGCTGAGATACACGCACGATGGATACTCCGCCGAGTCGGTGTTCTTTCTTTGTGCCCCGCACTTCGGACATACGTCCCCGCGGAACTTTGTCAGGCATTCCGTGCATCTGAAAACCGGCTCCGTCCTCTTCCCGCCGTACGCGACATCGAACGGACTCGCGCCGTTTGCGAGGGCGGCATCGCACTTCTTCTTTATCTTATTTATCGTTTTCCTGTCGAATTCTGGTTCCAGGTCGCAAAAAAGCGTATCCGTGAAATCGTCGAGACAGAAGACATATTTGTTGTTTTTTATGTACGGGAAAGACGAAGACATCGCAGTGAACACGGCGTAAACCTCATCCGGCCGGTCCCAGTCCACGAACACCGGTCTGAATCTGTAGTAAAAGCCGTCAAACCCCATGCAGAAAACGGGGAATCCCTTCATTTCGTCGCAAAGAATGTCTTCCAGGGAAGGATATTCCAGAAGAATTTCCTCCTCGTCGTCAAATATATCGTAAACGGCATCGAAGATTTCGTCGCATATCCGCTCGTCCGTCTCGACTCTGAGAACACGGCCATGCAGTTCGTCATCGACAAAGAAAAGAATCTCCGTGTCCGCATCGCAGCCTTCTATCTCGGTGACGGGACAAAGTACCGCGTAAAGCAGGAAATCATACCCATATACCGCCTCTATTCTGAATGTGATGTCTCTGCCTTTTTCGTCTCTTAGCGTGACGGGGGTTTTGAAATCTTCCGCCTCTCCGAGAAGAACGTCGTATATGTCTTCACCCTCCACGGAAACATAGGACGACTTCTCGAAAAAATCGTCGTACACGATTTTGCCGGGGGCTGCGGCGCGACCCTCCGTCTTCTTTTTTTCAAGCGTTTTGCGATATTCCGCCAGAATATCCTCGCACACTTCTTTTTTTGCAGGCTCAAACTGCGGAGGAGACACGCCGTCGTCGCACCTGTACACGAACTCAGCGTCCTTATCGAATAGTTCGAGATGGTCCATCGGTTCCAAAATCGCATAGACGTCTGTACCCCTCTCGATGACGGCTAGTCTTTTGAAGGCCACGCTAACGTCCGGCCTGACCATGAGACGCAAAGGCTCGTCGTCGTCCAAATCTTTTAGCCACTCTCTGAAGTTGTCGAAAACATACTCCTGATAGTCCATGCCGTCCGAAACGGTCTTCGCTACGCTGTCGGCAATCAAATCGTCCGTCACGGCGCGCATGGTGAACGGAACCGCGGTCCGGTCGATTTCAAAAAGAACCTCGCTTCCCTCCTTTCTTCCCCGAATCCTCTCCAGAGGGACAAGATACGCATAAAAACCCTCTTCGCTGTCCAGCACGGTCATGCCACTGAACGAAAGAATTCTCCCCTTCGTGTCTCTCACAATGATGGGTTTGTGATTGAATCTCTCCGATATGAGCGATTCCGCGTCCCTCATTTCGACCGAGGTGAACGTCTCGTTCATGAGGCTGTATTCTGAATATGCGTCGTCCGTTTTTGCCATGTTCCGTCCTTACTCTCTTTTATCCCGTCTCTCCGTCCGAAGGCCTGCGTGCACCAGGTAGGGCACCCCACACGACGTCTGTGCCTTCGTCCGCCCACCTCTTCTGCCAGCCCGAAGGGGGCACGGGAGCCTCGGCGTACACCGTCTCAAGCGGCGTCCCGGAAAAAGCCCCCGTCGCAATTTTCGCGACCGTGAGCGGAAGATAAATCTCCCTGAGAGAGTCGCACTTCGCGAACGCCTCTTTTTCTATGTTTTCGACGACCCCGGAAAGCACGAAGTCCTCCAAAGATTTGCACGCATAAAACGTCCTCGCGTGCACCCTTCTGCAACGCGCGGGAACAACGATTTTGTTGAGTGACGAACACCCTTTGAACGCCGCGTTCCCGATGTATTCGACAGACTTGGGAAGCTCTATTTCAGAAAGTTTTTCGCATCCCTCGAACGCAGAATTTTCTATGTATCTCACGCTGTCCGGAACGATAACCGACTCGAGCGACGAGCAACCAAAGAAAAGCTCCTCGCTCACGACGTTCACTCCGCGGCGCAGTTTGAAGGACTTCAAAGAGGAGCACCCTTTGAACGCCCCCATGCCGAGGGCATCCACTCTCGATTCCGGCACTATGACTTCGGAAAGATTCGTACACCCCGCGAAAGCGAAGTTTCCTATAGCGGAGACGCTGACAGGTATTACGACGGTTTTAAGCGCCCTGCAGCCTTTGAACGCATCCTTTCCTATCTCGGTCACATACGACGGTATGACAACCGACTCGTCCTTCTTTCCCGTATATCTGACGAGGACTCCCTCCTCCACGCGGCATCTGTCGGCGAACGTTTCTCCGTCGTCTTTGATTTTTGCTCTCGCCGCCTCAGCCTGCGCTTTCATCTCGTCCGCATCCATGCTTTCCTCCCCGTGTCGTTTTTGCGCCGAGCCGACCTTCCGGTCGACATCCTCCGCACATCGTTTTACTGCTTTATTTTCCGCTAACCGGTTTCGCCGCCACATTTACTGAGCCAATTGGAGACGTTTCCCTTGCACATATTATGTTTGCGGGCAATCTCCCGTACGCTTAAACCAGATTCGTATTCCGCTATGGCCTCCGCCTTGGTTTCCTCGGAGTACCTTATGCGTTTGGGGTCAATCGTATATGTCTTTTTGTAGTCAAGACACATGCATCTTTGGGAGCCAGAGGCGGTTTTTCCGTGACGAATTTGACCATCTGTACTGCCGCAGAACGGGCAGATCTTACCGGAAATTTGTCTCGCTGTTTTTATGCTTTCTTTCTGACCGGAGTCGGTCACAGGGAATTGTGCTCGTCCTCTCCGCTTTTTTTGAGCCAGTACGCCACGTTCCCCTTGTTCATGCCGTATCTGCGGGCGACCTCCCGCGCACTGTCGCCGAATTCGTATTCCCTGACGGCGTCTGCCTTGGTTTCTTCGGAGTACCTCTTGAACTTGGGGTCAATCGTATACGTCTTTTTGCAGTCTAGACACAAGCATCTTTGGGACCCCGATGCGTTTTTGCCGCGACGGATCTGGTTTTCCACGCTACCACAGTACAGGCAGATCTGCCGGGAATAAGTTTCGCTGTTTTCATGACTACATTATAGCACGGAACCAAAGACCGAGAAAAGACCAAAAACACGCATTTGGCTCGCCGAAACGGCCGGTTCAGTCAAAATTCAGAAAAGGGAGGCGGCAAAAACGTGTCGCATCCCTTAACGCTAAAATCATATTTCCAATTGTATGTTGTGTGCGTTTCCGTTCCCGCGCATTGTCTTATTCCAAAGCTCCCGCATAGAGCATGGCACCGTTCATGGAGATAGGAATATTCAAAAAACCTTCAAAGACGCTGTAAGTTATGGCAAAAGAAAGCGCCAGCGCATAAACTTCGCCGTTCCCGTCCCGAACGGGTCTGATTTTAAGAGGTTCGTCGTTGGTCACGTCCTCGTTGTCGTCGAGTCTCATGACGTAGTCGTCCTCCGTGGCCTCCCACGTGCCTGTCATCTCCGTTTCGTACGAGGAAAAGTCGAGATCAAGAGGATTGTTCGGTATTTCCACAAGAATGCCCTTTATCGCAAGTGAAAGGGACCCGCCTATTCCTTCGTCTTCCCTCTCTTCCTCTTCTATGGTCAGTTCGACGCCCGCCTTGGCCTCGGTTATTCCGTAGATGTCGGTCTCAGCGACAATAGCGGGGTTGGACCAAACGCCTATTATGGCGTAAGGATCAAACTCCTCCTCAACTTCGTTTTCAACTTCGTTTTCATCTTCCTCTCCGCCGCTGCAGGCGAAAAGGAACCCGCACGTCAGTGCCATGACGGCGATGAGAATTATCGTCCAAAAGTACATGAATTTACGCTTCATAACAATGTAATCTCCTCAAACGTTTACCGGGCCGAAAGGTTCCGAGACCATAAATGTCAAATATCGTAAACCGAGACGACTATGCAAAATCCCACGCCTTCCCCCCCGCGAAAATCCATGCGGTAGTACACGCAGAGCTCACCATCGTCCGAGTTCATGGAAACAGTTTCAGTCTCACCCAAAGCGGCGTATCCGTTGTCGCGAAGGTCCGCGGGTGCGAAGAAATTTTTGTATCGGTTGTCCACAGCGAACAATGTGCCGTTGTTCGTGGAAAAGACGAGAGGAAGCGGCTGCATGGACTTCAGGCCTACGCCGCTCTCGAAATAGTTCACACACGCGGCGTTGTAAAGGGACACGTCTCCGCCGAAGTCGTCCAGCGTCTCAATGTGGCTTCCGTCTTCGTCCTGCGTGAGGTTAGACTCATTGAACACATACGGAACGTTGTCCCCGGTGCAAAAATACATGTTAAGCCTATTCGCTCCCCATGCAAAATCGTCCGTGTCGTGCTGGAGCGACTTGAGATTTATCTTGCCGTCTTCGTTGAGAACGGTTTTCGTGGGATTTCCGTCCTGGTCCACACTGCATCTCTGGATGAGCATATCGAAAAGTTCTATGTACGTGGCTATGGCCGTCGCGTTGGAGCTCACGAACCACGCCTCGGCACCCGAGATGAAGCTCTCGAGCGGCGTTTCGTCGTCGAAGGAGACTCCGCACTGGTAGTATCCGCCGAACTGCTCCGTGCCCCGTTCCTCGGTCTCGCTCATCTGGAAAACGGCGGGTCCGCTGAAACGCCTGAAGTCGGACTCCGTCACCTCGTTGCGGGCGGCCCTCGATATCCTCATGGCGCTGAAATAACAGTCGTACACTTTGGTGTGGGTTATCGTGAGATTGACGTACTTATCGTCCGAGTCCTCCGCCCTGAAACCGTACAGGAACTTTCTCGCGTGACAGTTGTCGACGATGGTCTTGGACGTGAGAGAATCTATGAAGCAGTAGCTCCCCGCCTCCTTGCCGTCGACGTCGCTATCGTCTATGCTGTTGCCTATGCCTCCGAGATTTTGAAAGGTCGCCACGGGTCTCGTGTCGGGGTCGATGTTTTTGTCTACTTTCCCCTGCACGGCGAAAAGCGAAAGTCTTCCCCCTCTGTAGACGTCGGTCTTGCTCTCCTTGTAGTGGCCGAACTCCCCGTTCGTGTCGATATAGGTCATGGCCCATTTGAGCCCTGAGCAGTCGACCGTGAAGAGGTTCCCGCCCAATGTGAAGTCGTCATTCTCCAGGTATTTCTGATAGAGGTTGACTCCGTCGCGCATGGAACCTATCATCTCGTCGTAGTTACAGCTGTACCATTTCGCCTCGGACTCGGTAATCATGAAGTCTTCCGGAACGTCGTCCGCCGTGATACTGATGTCGCAGTGAAGGTATATGCCGTTCACCGGAGAAAGGTCGTCATAGCCTTTTCCTCCGAGAAATTTCGCCCAGATTTCGTCCGTATATTTCGTCACGGGCGTCTCGGTCGCCTCGTCCCAGAAAAAGTCGGCAAGCTGTTGGTTATAGTCGCCGTCTATCACGTACTCCTTCCTGTTAAAGTCGGAGCTCGTAATGTTCATCATGCCGAGGTCGAGTGCGGAGTAGACGTTCCAGCCGTCGCCCACGGTAACGTACATGGAATATCCGGAAAGAGGTTCGTTGTTGTAGTTGTACTCAAATCCCTCGGGTGCGGAAATGTCGACAAGGAACGTCTTGCCAACGGCGGCTTCCGAGAAATCTATCCCGAAGCCGTCGACACCGTCTAGGTAGTCGGTTATGTCGAGATTGGTCTTTTCCCCGTCTTCATCCGCGAGGGTCACGGTGAGCTCCATTCCGTAGTCGGAGAACGTCCCCATGGACCCTGTCCTCCGGTCCATGACGTTTAGCACGGGTTTGAACACGAACTCGTTGTCGTCGCCGACGAAGTATTCGTCCGCGGGTGCGTAGAACTTGTCCTCGTCCTCGGTGTTTTTCCCGGATGTCGCCTCTTTCGACCTCGTGTCAAAAGACTCCTTAAGCCTAGGCTCCTCGTAGGAAAAGACGGAGAGTTCGGAGACGTAGTTTTCTCCCACCGTCACCGTCTGCCAGTCTCTGCTGTAGCCTTTCTTTATTATCGCCCTCCCGGAGGGAATGCTGAAGGAAATCTTATAGTCGCCCGCCGCGATTTTTCCGCCGGCCCTGACCTCGTCATAAAGACCGTCAGTGTTGAGAATGAACTCCGTGTCACTCGCGGCCTGTCTGTCGGAAATGTCGTATTCTTTGTTTTTGAGAATCTCCGTGCTCCCGTCGTCATACGTTACGGTGAGTGTCACGGCATCGAAATCTATCGTGCTCGTCGGAAGATAATATATGTCGAGGTTGTTAAGAGAAACCCCTTCGATTTTCCTGTCCTTTTTCCCGCTGCATCCGTAAAGGAACCTCGTACAGCCGAAAATAAAGAAAAGTGCGATTCCGAGTGCTATCAGTGCGAACACGGCAGATTTCGTGGCTCTCTTCATAAAATCTCTTCTCCTCGATTCGATAAAAACTCTTGACCTTATTATTATACAATATTCACAAATTGACGGTCAAACCAAACATTCGCCACGAAATTGTCCGACGGGGTGAAACAAGTGAAAGCTTTGCGAAATTTTAAACAACGATTATTTTTTCGTCCAGAAATCAGGTAATTCTCCGATAAAAAAACCGCCGTCTCCGCACACGAACAAGGAACGTATCCGCCACTTAAAAAATCGGCCGGGGCGACCGTTCCGCTCCGGTGTCTCAATGAAAAGGCCGGATTCTATAAGTCAGTTCGTCTTTTCGTTCGCGTTCACTTCTCCGATGTTTTTCTCCGTATGAGAGAGGTATTTTACGGCGTCCGCGTCACCGGCCTCGGCGGCCCTCTTCATCCATTTCATGCCGTCCTCGTGGTTTTCTTCCACGCCCTCGCCGGAAAGGAGGCATTTGGCATACATAGTCATTGACGAGGCAATTCCCTGCTCCGCGGCCTTTCTGAACCACTTCACGGCCTCCGCGGGGTTTTTGACGACGTGCTCCCCTTTATAGTACCAGAGTCCGACGAAACTTTGCGACACGGCATGGCCGTTTTCCGCAGCGCGTCTCACCCATCTCGCGCACTCCTCGATATCCTTTTTGACACCCGTCCCCGCCTGATAGCACAGTGCGAGAGCGTACTGCGAAGGGGCGTGACCCTGCTCCGCCGCTCTTCTGAAAAGCTTCACGGCCTCCTCATAGTTCTGCTCGACTCCGCGGCCGTCTTCATAACAGACACCGAGTTCGTGTTCCGCGGGGAGAAATCCCTGTCCCGCGGCCTTCCACAGCCACTCCGCGGCTTTTCTCGGATTCACGTCCGTCCCAACGCCTTTCATGTAACACTGCGCGAGGTTGTACTGCGCGGATGCGTTCCCCTGTCTGGCGGCAACCTTGTAGAGTTTTAAGGCCTCCTCCGCGTCCGCTTTCACTCCGCGTCCTTCCTCATATCTTTTTCCGAGCGCGTTCTGCGCTCCAGCGTCGCCGCGGTCGGCGGCATCCTTAAGCTTTGTGATTTCCTCACTGACACACATAATTCATCCCGTTCTCACTTTAAGCTTTGCGTTTGAAATTTTTTTTTGCCCGTGCGGGTTTCTCCCGAATCGGGGCAATCCGCGCATTCGCCGTCATCCGCATGCCGAATCCCGGAAACAGTCCCGAATTGGTGTCCGTAAAGTTCCGACGGCGGTTCGAAATAAGATTGCAGCACTTTTCTCCGTATATTATACGTTGTGGTCAAAATAATTTCCACTGTTTTTTGACGTACGCGCAAGATTTCTTGAGGACATACGGACGACGCGCGACACCCACGCCGTGCAGATTCAGAATCACTTTCTCCCGAACACCGGATAGTCGAAATACACCTCGCCGGGGATTTCACCCAGGACGCCGTCCGTCTTAACTGCCATGCGGTACTTAATCGGACCTTCCGTGCGTCCAAAGAGATTTCCGGCATCCCCCGCGTCTTCCGTCATCGTGAGGTCAATGACCGTGCCCGCACACCTCGAAGCGAGTCCCCCGCGGGACGTGTGCGAGAAGATCACACTGCAGTCCAGCGCTTCGCAGAGCCTGTCAAGCTCGGAGGAGAGCACGTCCATGTCCGCGGTATTTCCCTCGTCCCCCGGAACAAAATGCCAGACGGGGTCTATCATGACGCACCCGAAGCCTCGCTCGCCCGACTCTATGAGTTTCGTCACGAGCTCGTCTATAGGGACGTACCTTCCCTTCGTATTGAGAAGGGTGAAACCGCTGTCCGCGTCGCAGATGAGTCCCAGAGTCTTCCCCATCTCGAAGATTCTCGTCTCTAGGGGCTTTTTGAGGGTTTCCGCGTTTATGTAAAGAACCCCCGCCTTTTCCATGGGATAGCCGAGAAATTCGGCCCCCTGGGAAAGGCACATTCCAAGTTGCAGCATAAAAAAAGACTTGCCGACGCTCTTTCCTCCCACGACCGCGGTCTTGGCGCCCTTGCGGATTATTCCCTCCCAGGGGTTGTAACCGGAAGGCAGCAGTTCGTTTATCATGTTATCGTCTCCTTATTATGAGATGTGCTCCGTGGTTTCCAAAAACCACTTTGCTTTATCGCCAGATAATGTCTACTCCAAAGGAATCTCTCCCTCAGCGGATACCTTTCTCACGTCTTTCCCGCCCTCACTTTCGACGAGAATCGCGAGCGCCTCTTTGTCGTAAAACGATATGCCGTATTTGAGTATGCGCGAATGGGTCTTCGTCAAATCTCTCGCATATTCCCTTTTTTCTATCTGTTCGAGAGCGTCTTCCGCGGACTCCGTCATGAGCCTTTTCTTCGTCTCCCTGTACTCTTCCGCCGTCATTTTGTCGGTCTTGGTCCTGTCCAGTTTCCCGCAGTATTTGAACTCCATGACTATGCACGGGCGGGAATCTTTTCTCGGACCGAGTCCGTACCCGAAGGTCTCCACGGTTATGTCGGCGAATCCGTCCCCGTACT
>JAJQAK010000132.1 GCA_021203845.1 Clostridia bacterium
CACCCACGGAGTTGTCGCCCGTGAGATACGCCGTGTGGTAGTAACTTCCCATGTTCTCGGAAAGCCACCTCGCCTGGTTTTTGCTTCTGCAAAACGCTATCGCCTTTAACTTTCCCTTGGGTCTGTGACTTTCTATCTGCTCGCAAAGAAACTTGCAGTGCGCGTCGTCGCAGAATTTGGAGTCGAAGTCGCGAAGGCTTTTCCTGTCCGTGCCGAGGTCGTAGTCCACACCGTCGTCCCGTATGCCGAAATATCTGAACGGCACGACGAGGTCGTTCACTATGGCGTCGCGAAGTCGAAGCTCGAAAGGCACGTTCTCGTCGAAAAGCTCAAAGACGTCTTCGTTGTCCATTCTTTCCGGGGTGGCCGTAAGGCCTATGAGGAAATCCGGCGTGAAATAGTCGATTATCTTCCTGTACGTCTCCGCCGTGGCGTGATGACACTCGTCTATCACGACGTAGTCGAACTCGTCCTTTCTGAAGGTTTCCAGTAAGTTGCACACGGATATGTTCGTCGCGAAAAGAAAATCCGCATCGTAGTCCTTCCTTCCGCCCGTGAACTTTCCGTACGTCACAGACCCTCCGAACACGTCCTGGAACGACCTTAAGGACTTGTCCAAAATGGAGCCCTCGTGCACGACGTAGAGAAGCTTTTCCGGACTGAAGTTGAAAGCGTCAAAAGCCGCGAGATACGTCTTGCCGCTGCCCGCGGCGGACACGACGAGGGCCTTCGTCACACCCATCTGCCTAATCCTCGAAAGCTCCTTGAGCGCGCGCCTCTGCATGTAATTGGGCTTTATCTTGGCCCGGGAGAAGTCGTCGTAGTCCATGTCCCAGCGTTCTATCGCGTAATTGAGGTGAGCCGCGTAGTCGGAGATTATCTTGTCGTCCAAAGCGAAGGTCTTTTGCCACATCTTTTCAAACTCAGCTCTCGCCTCGTCATACACGGGCGACTCCGTATGGCTTTCGCATACCACGACGTCCCACTCTATGTTGCGAAGGAGCGCGAATCTCGTGATGTTGGAAGATCCTATTATGGTCTCCCTGCGGTCTTCAAAATCAAAGATGTAACCCTTGGAGTGGTACCCTCTCGGCTGGCCGTTTTGCGTGAGAAAGCTCTCGAAATCGAGACGGCAGTCGAAGTTTTTGTAATCCTCCCCAAGCATTCTGAACTGTCTCAAAGACTCGATGTCCGTGAAATTCTGGTACGTGGACGTAATGACCCTGCCCCTCGCCCCGCGCTCGAGAGCTTTTCTTATGTCGTCGAGCATGAGTCCGAGCCCGGAAATCTTTATGAAGGAAACGGAAAACTCAAAAGACAGGCAGGTCTTGAGGTCCGCCTTTATTCTGTCGAGAAATGTCTCCGGCGTTGTGTTCGTGAGAAAGTTATTTTCCATATTGACTCCTTAAAGTCCCTTTTCCTTTGCAACCCGGCCCGCGGTCTGTTATAATGAAGTGCGTAAAGGAAAACGGCCTTATGGAAAGCATGTATACAAGGACCGAGCTGCTCATTGGGAGCGACGCGGTAGAAAAACTCAAAAAATCGTCCGTTCTGGTATTCGGCGCGGGCGGCGTCGGAAGCTACTGCATAGAGGCGCTCGCAAGGGCCGGCATAGGAAGGCTGGACATCGTCGACGGCGACAAGGTAGCAATCTCGAACATCAACAGACAGCTTATTGCGCTCACCTCAACGGTCGGAAGATACAAGGCGGACGTCGCGAAGGAAAGAATCCTCGACATAAACCCGGAGGCCGACGTCACCGCGTATGACCTATATCTCGACTCCGACACAGTTTCGTCCTTCGACTTTTCCGCATACTCCTTCGTGGTCGACGCGATAGACACGGTCACGGCGAAACTCCTTTTGGCGGAAATCTGCGCGAATCTCAATGTTCCCGAAATAAGCTGCATGGGGGCCGGAAACAAAATCGACGCGGACTTTGTCGTCACCGACATATATTCGACAAAAAGCTGTCCTCTCGCGAGGGTCATGCGAAGAGAGCTCAAAAAGCGCGGAATTGAAAAGCTTATGGTTGTTTACTCGGAAACCGAGTCCCTAAAACGGGATGAAGAAAAAACGACTGTGGCGAGCATCTCGTACGTGCCCGGCAAGGCGGGCCTCACATGCGCGGGGGAAGTCATAAAAGAGCTCATAAAATAGAAAAAACGGCGAAGATTTCCGTCGTTTTTTTTGCCGTGATTATCTCGTGGGTTTGAGGACAGTGCCGCTCGAGCCGTATCTCGCGTCGTGAATCGCTGTCTCAACGTCTTCCTGCGTTATCGTGCCGCGTTCCAAAAGAATCTCGCAGTAGTCCTTGCCGCGGCTTTCGCCCTGCGTGTTGGCGTTCTCCCCGCGTGTGAAATTTATGAGCGTTCTGAATAGAATCCCCGTGTCCCTGAACATTTCCCGCTTTTTCGCATATCTGCACTCCGCGGCAAAGACGTCCTCGTACTTCATTTCGGGACTCCCTACGAACGCGAGCGGGGAAAGCATACCGGGACGCGCGGAGAATCTCGCATCGTATTCCTCGGGTATGTACCCGAGGTCGTGAAGCGGCAATACCTTGGGGCCTATTATGCTCAGGCGTCCCGCGAAGACGTCGAGAAACCTCGGAAGATTGACAAGATGCGACGATTTGAGAGAATCGGCGTACGGCCCCAGATATTCGCCGTTGAACGCCTCCAAAGCGTAAGAACGGACGTACATCTTTTTGCCGCCTTTACCTATGCAGAGCGTGCGCGTGAAGAGTCTTCCGCCGCCGTGCTCTTTAATAGCTTTGTTGCCCCATATGGCCATCACCATGAACACGGGAGACGTGCATATGATGCATACGAGCGACGCCAGAAAGTCCATCACGGCTTTGCCGAAATACTTGTAGTTGACGTCCAGCACGAATATCACTATGGCCACGGCCAAAACGGTGAACATCGCTATGAACCACGTCTCGGCAAACACCCCCGTCGCCGCAAGCAAAATATCACTCATCTTCCTCTGTTCCTTCCGTGTTTTTCACGTTAATCGCGTTTTCTATTCTTTCCAAAAGATTGTCAATCCCCGTGCCGTTCACGGACGAGGTCACAACGACGTCGCCGGGGCCGCATCCGAAAAACTTCGCTATTTCGCGTTTTCTTATCCCTATCTGGGATTTTGACAGTTTGTCCGCCTTCGTCGCTATTATTATGAAAGGAATCCCCGTCTCGTAGAGAAAGTTAATCATGTCACTGTCGTCCGCGGAAGGCTCGTGTCTCACGTCGCAGAGGGCGAACACGAGGTCGCAGAACCTTTCTTCCGAAAAGAACGCGTCCATTATCCTGCCCCAGCGCGCCTTCTCCTCCTTGGAGACCTTCGCGAAGCCGTACCCCGGAAGATCCGCCAAAATAAACTCACCGAAGTCGAAATAGTTCACAAGCCGCGTCCTTCCGGGCTCCTTCGACACTCTCGCGAGCTTGCCGTTGTTCGCGAGCCTGTTTATGAGGCTGCTCTTACCGACGTTGCTTCGTCCGGACACTGCAATTATAGGTCTTTTTTCGTCCTCTATAAAAGACTTCGCGTCTGCCGCTCCCTTTATGTACACGGCGTTTTTTATCTTAAGCATGTCAGAGGCCTATTATGGCGTTTCTGAACACCGTGTCGGCGGAAGATACCGGTATGAAGTTGACGTTGTCCTTTATGGATTCGGGCATCTCCTCGAGGTCTTTCTTGTTCTCCTCGGGGATGATGACGTCCTTTATGCCTATCCTGTACGCCGCCATGGCCTTTTCCTTGAGCCCGCCTATCGGAAGAACCCTTCCCATGAGGGTTATCTCCCCCGTCATCGCCACGTCGTGACGCACGGGTTTTTTCGTGAACGCGGAAAGAATGGCTGTAGCCATGGTTATCCCCGCGCTCGGACCGTCCTTGGGCGTGGCTCCCTCGGGGACGTGAACGTGTATGTCAGTCGTCTCGAATACCGAGCTGTCTATGCCGTAGTCGTCGGAACGCGACCTTATGAAGCTTATCGCGGCCTTCGCGGATTCCTGCATAACGTCGCCGAGCTTCCCCGTCAGCATGACGTTGCCCTTCCCGGCCATGGTGGAGACCTCTATCGTGAGAGTCGTGCCACCGACCGACGTCCATGCGAGCCCCGTCGCGGCACCGACCTCATCCTCCGTGATATAGGAATCCCTGTCGTACTTCCGCTTGCCGAGGTATGTGTCAACGTTGCCTTCCTCTATTTTTTGGGTTACGAAGCCTTCCGCGTCGTCGGCCTTTTTGACGGCGACCTTCCTGCAGACGGCGTCGACCTCTCTTTCCAGCCCTCTCACGCCGGCTTCCAAAGTGAATCCCGAAATTATCGTCCCAATACCTTCGTCCGTGAACTCCACGTCACTTTCCTCAAGGCCGTTTCTTTTTACACACTTGGGAACGAGGTAACGTTTGCATATCTCCGACTTTTCCTCCTGGGTGTATCCCTCGAGCTGCAAAATCTCCATTCTGTCTCTCAAAGGCCCCGGGATGGTGTCGAGTGTGTTGGCCGTCGTTATGAAGAGCACTTTGGAAAGGTCGAAGGGCACTTCCAGGTATCTGTCGCGGAATGTGCAGTTTTGCGCGGGGTCCAAAACCTCCAGAAGGGCGCTCGAAGGGTCCCCCTGTATATCGCACGAAAGCTTGTCTATCTCGTCCAAAAGGAACACCGGATTCATGGAGCCCGCGTTCTTTATGCCGTTTATTATGCGTCCCGGCATGGCCCCGACGTACGTCTTTCTGTGCCCTCTTATCTCGGCTTCGTCCCTGACGCCGCCGAGGCTCATTCTCACGAACTTCCTGCCGAGAGCTCTCGCGACGGACGACGCGACGGAGGTCTTACCGACTCCCGGAGGCCCGACGAGGCATAGAATCGGCGCGTTGAGCCCGCCAGTAAGCTTGAGAACGGCGAGGTATTCAGTTATGCGCTCCTTTATCTTTTCCAGTCCGTAGTGGTCATTGTTGAGAATCTCAACGGCGTCGGAAAGTTTTTCCGTGTCCTCGGTGTACACGCCCCAGGGAAGGTCGAGCATCCAGTCTATGTATCCGCGGAGGACGTTGAAGTCCGCCGATGACGAGGTCATGCGGTTCATCCGGTGAGCCTCTTTTATGACCTTCTCTTCGACTTCCGCCGGCATGTTCTTCGCCTTTATCTCCTCCTCGAGTTTCTCGAGGTCGGTGTCCTCCTCGTCGCCGAGTTCTTTGTGGATTGCTTTGAGCTGTTCGTGGAGATAGTAGTCGCGCTGGTTTTTGTCCATGCTCTTTTTGACGCTCGCGGCGATCTTTTTTTCGAGCTGGCTTATGGAAATTTCGGAGTAAAGTTCGTCGTCCGCCATGCTGAGCGCTTCGCGCATGGACTTTGCCCCGTACACGGCCTGCGCCCTGTCCGCGGGGAGGTCGAGCTTGTGCAAAAGCCTGTACACGAAATAATCGTGACGGCGTATCGCGTTGAGCTCGCGGAAGGTGTCTCCGCCAAGCTTCGGACTCACGGACGCGACTTTTGCGAGCGAGTTTTTCACCTGACGGAAATAGGCCTCGTCCATCTCCTCGTCGTCGGAAGGGAACGGCTTTTCCTCGACGTCAACGAGATAGAAGTCGGACCCCGAGTAATAGTAGTCCACGAGTTCCGCACGTTTGAGGCCCGAGACAGTCACGCGGATGCTGCTTCCCGATATGGTGCTCACGTCCATTATCTTCGCTATGCAGCCTATCTTGTGCACGGTCTCCGGGGAGAACTCCTCTTCGTCCTCATCAAGCTGAAGAGATATGAAAACTATCTTGTCGCCGGAGTTGGCGGCCTGTATGGCGTTTCTCGATTTCGCCCTGCCGACGTCGAAGGTTGAGACGATGAGCGGCAGCGTTATGTTTGATTTGAGTGCTATGAACGGCATCGAAACCGACATTTTACATCTCCTCTGTAACTTTAAAAACACAAGGGGCGCGTGCCCCCTGCACAAGGCTTTTTAAGCCGTCTTTTTATAGATTATCTTGGGGTCCGCCCTGTCAGTTATGCACTCGCGCGTCACGACGACTTCCGATACGTTCTTCTCGGAAGGTATGCGGTACATGACTCCGTTCATGAACCCTTCAATGATGGATCGGAGTCCCCTCGCGCCGGTTTTGAGCTCTATCGCGGTCTTCGCTATCTGTCTCACGGCGTCGTCGTCGAAGGTAAGTTTGACCCCGTCGTACTTCATGAGTTTCTGGTACTGTTTCAAAAGAGCGTTGTTGGGCTCGGTGAGGATGCTGACGAGCGCATTCTCGTCGAGCGGATGGAGCGCCACGACTATGGGGATACGTCCGACGAACTCGGGTATGAGCCCGTACTTTATGAGATCCTGCGGGGTGAGCTCCGTGAGCGACTGGTAGATATCCTCCTGGTTGTTCTTTATGGTCCCGCCGAATCCGAGCGTCGAGGAGTCCTTTCTCTGCTGCACTATCTTGTCGAGACCGACAAACGCGCCGCCGCAGATGAACAGAATGTTGGTCGTGTCTATCTGTATGTAGTCCTGCTGGGGATGCTTTCTCCCGCCCTGAGGAGGTACGTTTGCGACAGTGGACTCCAGAATCTTGAGAAGCGCCTGCTGCACACCCTCGCCGGAAACGTCCCTCGTTATGGAGACGTTGTCGCCCTTCTTCGCTATCTTGTCTATCTCGTCGATGTATATTATTCCCCTCTCGGCACGCGCTATGTCGTCGTCCGCGTTTTGGATGAGCTTCAAAAGGATGTTCTCGACGTCTTCTCCCACATACCCCGCCTCGGTTATGGCCGTGGCGTCGGTCGTCGCGAAAGGCACGTTGAGAATCTTGGCGAGCGTGCTCGCGAGGAGCGTCTTTCCGCAGCCCGTGGGGCCCAAAAGCAGTATGTTGCTCTTCCCGACTTCCACGTCCTTGAACTCGTCGTCGACGCTTTGCGAGCTTATCCTCTTGTAATGATTGTACACACCGACGGAGAGGACCATCTTGGCCTCCTCCTGTCCGATGATGTATTTGTCGAGCTCCGCCTTTATCTCTTCCGGCGTTTTGAGGTTTTCGGGTCCCTCGAACTTCTCCTCCTCTCTGGTCTCGCGGAGCGACATCATGTCGCCACAGATTCTCACGCACTCGTCGCAGATGTACGTCCCGTCGTGGCCGGGGAAAAGCCTTTGAACCATGTCTTCGCTCTTTCCGCAGAATGAGCAGAATATCTCGTCTTTGTCTTTCATGCAGTTATCCCTTAAGAATTATCTCTTTGTGAACACCTTGTCTATGAGACCGTACTCTTTTGCCTCCTCGGCGGAAAGATAGTTGTCCCTGTCCGTGTCGCGCTCTATCTCCTCGAGGCTCTTTCCGGTGTTTTCGGAAAGTATTCCGTTGAGTTTCTTGCGCGTCGCAATGATATGATCCGCGGCAATCTTTATGTCGGACGCCTGGCCCTGGGCGCCGCCCAGAGGCTGATGGATCATTATCTCGCTACTGGGAAGGGCGTATCTCTTGCCCTTCGCCCCGCTGGACAGGAGGAACGCACCCATGGACGCCGCCATGCCTATGCAGATGGTCGAAACGTCGCACTTAACGTAGTTCATGGTGTCGTAAATCGCCATACCCGCGGTGACCGAACCGCCGGGGCTGTTGATGTACAGCGATATATCCTTCGTGGGATCTTTGGACTCAAGAAAGATTAGCTGTGCCACGACCGTGTCCGCCGTGGCGTCGTCTATCTCGCCGCTGAGGAATATTATCCTATCCTCCAAAAGACGACTGTAGATGTCGTAAGTCCTCTCCCCTCTCGACGTCTGTTCGACGACGTAGGGCATCGATATGGCGTTTTTCTCTTTCATTTTTCTATGCCTCCTCTCTGTCTTTTTCTTCTTCCACGTAGAGCTCGTTGTAACTTTCAAGCAGTTCGACAAGCTTTTTCACGAGTATGTCGTTCTCGACGTAGTCCATGTTGTAGGAGCTGAGCTCTTCCTTAAGCTCTTCGTACGTCCTGCCCACGGACTCCGCCTCCTTCGTCAGCATGTCCTTAATCTCGTCCTCCGACACCTCAATTTTTTCTTCTTTCACGAGCTTCTGCATGACGAGACGGCTTTTTATTCTCTTCTCGGCGTCCGAGGTGTACTGGTCTCTGAAAGTCTCGCGCGTCATTCCCATGTATTCTACGTACTCATCGAGTGTCACTCCCTGGTACTGGTACTTGAGCCTCTGTTCGAAATCCTCGACCAGGTAGTCCTTTTCGTCCTCTATCATGCGGTCGGGGATGTCCACGGTTGCGTTCGCGATGACCGCCTCGAGCACGCTGCTCTCGGTCCTGTTCTTCGCGTCCCTTTCCGCCTGTTCCCAAAGACGTTTCTTCGTCTTTTCGCGGAACTCCTCCATGGTGTCGCTCTTGCCGTATTTTTTCGCGAACTCGTCATCAAGCTCGGGATAGTTTTTTTCTGAAAGGCTGTTGAGGGTCACGGTGAAGACGGCCTCCTTGCCCGCCATGTCCTTGGCACTATAGTCTTCGGGGAATTTCACGTCGAGATTCTTCGTCTCGCCGACGTCCATGCCGATGATCTGCTCCTCGAAACCGGG
>JAJQAK010000123.1:0-3125 GCA_021203845.1 Clostridia bacterium
TAGATTATCGTCTTCCCGTCCACGTCGTATTCCTCGGGCGTGACGAAAAGCGCGGGGCTTATCTTGGACGCGTTGTTGACGGTCACGACGAACTCTTTCTTCATTCTGCCTTCGAGCCCGCCTTGTATGCCGACTATGTTGCCGTTGTCCTTCACCCCCAAAAATATGTGTCCGCCGTCGTGATTGGAGAAGGCACACACCGTTTCATATACGTCTTTGGAAAGTTCGGTGTCCGATTTTTTAAATTCCACGGTGGGCCCTTCGCCCTGCCGTATCAAATCCAAAAGCTCCTTCGGAGCGCTTGTCGTCATGTTTTCTCCGTTTCTCCGATTTTTATGCCGTGTTCCGCGCCGCCATCGTGACCTCTCCGGAGTCCTCCGTTTTTTCGGGCTCCGCGTCCTTAAGGTCGAGATATATGTGCTGGTTCCCCGAGCCTATGGGGGCGAAGAGCTCCCCCTCGCCTTCGAAGAATTTCCCGTAGAACTCCACGTACTGAAGTCTCGCGTCGTGGATGTACGCGGAAAGAAGCCCCATGGCAAGGTTGAATCCGTGACCCACCAAAAGTATGATGACCGCGAGAATTATCATTCCGACCTTCCCGCTCGCGAAAAACTCTATGCTGTATCCCGTCACGAGCTGCGCCACGACCGCGCCCGAGAGCATTAGACCGTAAAGCCTCGCGTAGCTCAGGATGTCCGAGGCGAAGTTTATTATGCTGTAAAGCGCCCCGAACCCCTTGGTGAATTTTCCTACTACCTTTTCCTTTCTTCCCGCCGTGCACATCGCGGCGACGAGACCCACGCCCGCCATTATCGCGCCGACGTACATGAGTATGTCCGCGTGGAACTCCTTCGTCACGCCTATGAGCGCGAGGCACGCGCCGACCGCAAAAATCGTCCAGGTCATCCCTTCCCAGATTCCGCCGCCTATGTCGCCCTTTTTCATGCACTGTATTGTCCTGCATACGTACCCCGCGGCAAGCTGCACGCAGCCCACCACCATGGCGATGATGAGGACCGCCGGCACGTCTATGCCCGCGAAGGACCACATCGCGCTCTGCGCGTCCGGAATTACGGCCGCATACGCCTCAATCGAGTACCCGAACCACGAGTTGCACATCGCACCCATGGCCATGGCGAAAACGCCGCCGACCGCGAACACGCCGGAAAGCGAGTTGAGTCCGCTCTTTTTCGCCTTCGTCCTGTACCAGACTATCGTGCCCGCGACGAGCATTATCACCCCGTACCCCACGTCGGCCATTATGAACCCCATGAAGAGAGAGTAGAAGAACGCCATGACGATGGTCGGGTCGAACTCTCTTGAGTTCGGAGGCGAATACATGTTGGTTATCGTCTCGAAGTTTGCGAACACGGTCTTGTTTCGCATGAGCGTCGGGGGCATCTCGTCCTCCGTGGGTTCACTGTATTCGTAGTAAACGGTCCCCATGCACGAGTCTATCGCCTCTGACACCCTGCCTTGCGCGTCTTTAGGGACGTATGCCTCGAGCATGAACGTGTGCTCGGTCTCGAGCATCTTCTCGCCCGACTCGCTTTTCTCTATCTCGAAGCGCATGTAGTCCGTGTATATCTTGAGAGGTCTTATTTTGTCCCTGAGACCGTACAGCTCCTCTTCGTTCTTCGTAAGTTTCAGTAAAATCCTCTCCCTCTCGGCCCGGGCGCCTTCGTAAGCCTCTCTCCCGCTTTTGTCGGCGTCCAGAGCGCACGCCGTGAAAGAACATGACGAAAGGACGCTTTCGGCGGCGCCGGAAACGCTTTTGTGGCACACGAAAAGGACCAGCGCCTCGTCGGCGGTCTCGGCCAAAGTCTCCATGTCCGAGAGCGGCTCCCTCGCGGCGTACTCCCGCACCGCGTCGAGATTGGTTGTGGGCACGGTTCCCAGTTTCGCGTCCGCGTGGGCCGTTCCGGCGAAGTTTCCCGTCTTCTCGTCGAGCGAGGAGTATGTCTCCGCCTCCCGCATCTTACGTGAAACCCCGGAAAGCTCCGCTTCGAGGACGTTCCTTTCGTCGCAGAGCGTGTTTATCTTTTCCCTCGCGGCTGTGGCCTCGTCCCTGAAATTCTTCGCGGAAACAAACTCGGAATACGACACTATGAAGCCGTCCCTAGAAAGGTCTTCCTTTATCTTCCTCGCCTTGTCGCCTTCCTCCGCCGCCCGGCAGAGGATGTCGAGAGCCGCCTCCATGGACGAGAGCTCCGACCTTTTCTCCGTCTCGTCGGCGGTGCCGTAAGAAAGCCCCTCCTCTTCGGCGTGGAACTTTATCTCGACCGCGCCGGTCCTGTGAAGCGCGTCCAAAAGGAGCTTTCTGTCGCGGGCCATCCCTATGAGATTGAGTTTGGACATCTCAGCGATTGCCACCGGCTATCCTCCCGGAGGCGAGTCCCGCCTCCTTCTCTATTTCCTTCTTTTTTTCCGCGACAAGCGCTTCGGCCTGCTTTTCGGCCTTCGCCACGGCCGCGTCGTATTCTTTCTGCGCGTCCGCCCTGGCCTTTTTGACGGCGTTCTCGGCATACGTGCGCGCCTCGGTCTGCGCGTCCGCGGCAATTCTTTGGGCTTCCTTTTTCGCGTCCTCGATTATCCCGGCCGCGGCGTCCTGCGCTTCGCTCTTAATCAGCCTGGCCTTTTCTTCCGCTTCTTTTACCGACGTTATCATTTCGTCCATGACGCGCCTCCTTGGATCGTGATATATTTTACCACGAAAACGGCATCGGTTTCAAGAAAATGCCCCGCTTGCCGCCAAAATTCCCCGGATTTTTGTTTTTTTCTTTTTGCTGTTAGAAACTGTCAAAAAGGCACTTCATTCTTTTCTCTATTTTTGTTAGAAAGTTACAAAATCTTTCTGCCGGGCGGCATTCTTTGCTATTTTATTGCGTACGCTTTCCGCGGTATGCTATACTTTTAGAGAAATCAAACTTTGCGAGGTAATAAAAAAATGGCAATGACAAAGAACCAGAAACTTCTGGACTACGTGAACGAATGCGCCGACCTCACACAGCCGGACAACGTCGTCTGGATAGACGGCTCGGAAAAACAGATAGCCGTTCTCAAGGCCCATGCGGTCAAAACGGGCGAGCTCATCCCGCTCAACCAGACGAAATATCCCGACTGCT
>JAJQAK010000123.1:3225-8267 GCA_021203845.1 Clostridia bacterium
GTCCTCAACATGAACGTCATGACGAGGATAGGAAAACCCGTCCTCGACGCCATAGGAAAAGAAGGCGAGTTCATAAAGGGGCTCCACTGCAAGTGCGACATCAACCCCGACAAGAGGTACATCCTGCACTTCCCGGAAGAGAACTCCATAATCTCCATAAACTCCGCATACGGCGGAAACGTTCTTCTCGGGAAAAAGTGCTTCGCGCTCCGCATAGCCTCCTTCCTCGGAAGAAGCGAGGGCTGGATGGCCGAGCACATGCTCATCCTCGGGGTCAAATTCCCGGACGGACAGAAAAAATACATCGCGGCCGCTTTCCCTTCCGCCTGCGGAAAGACCAACCTCGCGATGCTCATACCCCCCAAACACTATCTGGACAAAGGGTTTGAAATCGAGTGCGTCGGCGACGACATCGCATGGATACGTATAGGCGACGACGGAAGACTTTGGGCCGTGAACCCCGAGAACGGGTTCTTCGGGATAGCTCCCGGAACGAACGAGCAGAGCAACCCCAACGCTCTCGCGAGCACGAAAAAAGGGACCATCTTCACGAACGTCGGTCTCAACACCGACGACATGACGCCCTGGTGGGAAGGGCTCACAAAGGAACTTCCCGCGCACTGCATAGACTGGCAGGGAAGGCCCTGGAACCGGGACAAATTTGACAAGAAGGACAAATCCACCTGTGCGGCGCATCCCAACTCGAGATTCACCGCCCCCGCCAAGAACTGCCCCTGCATCTCCCCGGAGTTCGATTCAGAGAAAGGCGTTCCCCTCGACGCGATAATCTTCGGCGGAAGAAGGGCGACGACCACCCCTCTCGTATATCAGTCGAGAGACTGGAACCACGGCGTGTTCGTGGGCTCCGCGATGTCTTCCGAGACAACCGCCGCCGCCGTCGGCGCGACCGGCGTGCTCCGTCACGACCCCATGGCCATGAAGCCCTTCATAGGCTATCACGTGGGCGACTATCTCGCACACTGGGTTGACATGGGCAAGAAGGTGTCTAATCCCCCCAAGATCTTCAACGTCAACTGGTTCAGGCAGGATTCCGACGGCAACTTCATATGGCCGGGATTCGGCGACAACATGAGAGTCATAGAGTGGATTCTCAAACGCTGCGACGGCTCCGTAGGCGCGGAAGAAACCGCCATAGGATTCGTTCCCAAGGCGGGAGACATCGACCTCGAGGGGCTCGACTACGAAATCTCCAAAGGCCATAAATTCGGCGAAAAGGACCTCAAGACCATCCTCGATGTGGATACCGCCAGGTGGCTTACGGAGGCGGGCGAGCTTGAAGGTTACTACACGAACGAAATCAAGTCCCGCATCCCACAGGAACTTTGGGACTGCCTGGAGACTCTCAAAAAGAACTGCACCAAGGCCGGTGCCGGAAAGAAAGAAGCCGACAAATAACCGGGCATAATCGTCATCCTTTGAAATCAACACCCCCCGTCAGGCGAAACCTTTCGGAGGGTCTTTTTTTTGCGCGCAATCCGCTGACACCGCCGGCGTACGGTGTGTAATTATGGCGTAAACAATTTCAACGTAATTTTTTTCAACGTAATCTATTACGCAATAAACAGGTGCGGCGGCGCGACCGGGAGGAAACATGTTCATAGGAAGAGAAAAGTCGGGAAGACGACGCTGATTGCTCATGCTCTGGAGAAAAGCCCGGACAAGACCGTTTACCTCGAGTGTTTCTCCGGATCCATGGAGGCGAATGTCACGGCGTTCGCGGACGAGCTTTTTGCCGAGAGAATCGTCCCGGCACGGCTTAGGTCCCCGGATTTTTTCAACGCCTTCAGACACATCAACTCCCTGGACATGACAGTGAACGTGGTCATAGACGAATATCAGAATCTTAAGGAGATGACCGACGCGAAAGCCGTAGACTCCGTCTTCCAGGTCATAATAGACAAGTTCTGCACGAACATACGGCTTTTCATCTCCGGCTCGCAGGTCGGAATGATGAGAGATCTCTTAAATTACGGCAACGCCCTCTTCGGTAGATTCGACAAAGTCATACATCTGAGAGACTGGGATTACAAAACGGCGGCCCTCTGCTATCCGAACAAATCCGTTTACGACAAGGTCGCGTTTTACGCCGTGTTCGGCGGCTCCCCGTACATCAACAGCTTCATCGACGCGTCCGCCCCCTTAAGAGAGAACATAGAAAGGCTTTTTTTGCGCGAGCCCGGCATCGCGTCTCTTTACGCGGGACAGCTGCTCGTGACCGACGTATCCAAAAGAGCCAGCCTCGTGCCGATATTGAGATGTATCGGCAACGGGAAAAAGAGATACGGCGAAATAGAGGCCCAGATACAGATCAAGAGCAACGGAAACCTGAACAAGCAGCTGGGCCCCCTCGTGGCACTCGACATCATAAAAAAAGACACCCCCATAAACAGACCGGAGGACAACAAAAAGACGTGGTACACCATTGCCGACAACGCGATGCGGTTTTACTACTCGTTTGTCTCTGGGAAAGAGCACAGACTGGTAAACGCCCCGGGGGCGGAAGGGTTTTACGAAAAAGACATAGAACCAGCCCTCCTGCCGTTTGTCTCGTACAGATTCGAGGATATATGCAGGGAATATTTCTCTCTTTACGCGGAGAAACCGCTCCGCGACGAAACATACGACATAGGCTCGTACTATTACGATGACCGTCGCACAAAAACCAACGGGGAATTTGCCGTTGCAATAAAGAAAAAAGACTTCTTCGCGATATACGAAGCAAAATACCTGTCCGGACCGATGACAAAAAAAATGACAGAGAAGGAAACGGCGCAGATACGGAACATAAAAGGCCTGCACGTCGGAGAAATAGGTTTCGTCTCCGTAAACGGCTTTGAGGATGGTTGCGATGGAACACTGATAACCGGGGAAGACCTGTACAAATAAAAAGCCGCTCCGAAAGACGGCATCGCGGTAAATGCCCCCTACGGGGAGACATCTTTATTATCCCGGAAAGAGGCCTACGTCGCATCCTCCCCGCCGGGTGCGTCGGTAGAACGTGCCTCCGCGGATTCTTGTTCTTCCTTTCTGCCCCTGAAAGCCTCAACGGGTCGCAGCACGCTCACGCGCCCCATAAGTCTGTCTATGCCTGCATAAAGCGGGGTGCCCAGAGCATATATCCAGACGGATTCGGTCAGAAGCATGAATGCGGCCGACAGAATGTAGGTTTCTTCGGCGGAACCCGCCAAAAGCCAGATTGCGGGAACGATGAACGAGTTCAAAAGCACGGGGAATAGACCGCCGACGATTATTCTGAGAGGTTTGTTTTTAAAAATCCTGCCTGTTATACACGTGCAGACGGACGCGAGAAGCGTCGCGAGGCTTCCCAAAAGGATGTCATACACGCCGTATCCCGACAAAATGTTGGCGATGAGACACCCCACATAGAGCCCCGGCACCGCCTCGGCGTAAAAGAGCGGGAGCACGCACAGGGCTTCCGCCGGCCTTATCTGAAAAGGCCCGTATGCGAGTGCCCCGAAGGCCATCGTCAGCGCGGCATAGAGCGCCCCTATTATCGCGGCCCTGCAAAGAGCTTTCGTTCCCCCTTTTCTCTTTCCCTTTTTCATTCCGTCAAAAAAAGCAGCGGTACGTCCAAACCGCTGCCGTCTTTATTTATCGACTTTCCCGGTTTTTTTATTCGGATGTGTTAGCCGAAAACCATCCGGACGATTTCTCGTCTCTTAATTTTTCAGTCCTCGGGGTCGACGTCCTTGCTGTTCCCGAGATACGTGCTCGTGAAATTCATTTCCTTCTTTCTTCTCGGAGAGGAAGACGCGGGACGGGGAGCCGAGCCTCCGTTTCTCTCCATCTCCCTTTTGTCCTTGTTGAACATCCCCCTGGAGGAACCGCTGCGGCCGCCGCTTCTCTGACCGTTTCTTCTCCCGTTTTCTTTCCCGCTGTAGGGCCGCATGTTGTCGGGAATTATGACGACTCGTCTGTTCGGTTCTTTCCCCTCGGATGAGGTCTTCACGTGAGGATCGCTTGCGAGCGCGGAATGAATGACCCGTCTTTCGTACGGGTTCATGGGATCCAGCGAAACCTTCTTGCCCTTCTCCACGGCCTTCCTGGCAAGCTTGTGAGCGAGCTCTATGAGAGCGTCGTCTCTCTTGTCGCGGTATCCGTCGCAGTCCACCGTGACCTTTTTATAGTCGTCCTTCCCTATGTTGGCGACCGCGCCGGCGATTGTCTGAATCGCGTCTATGGTCGATCCCTTCTTCCCGACTATGTCTCTCGGCTTCGAAGAGACAATCTCTATGTCTATTTTGTCGTCGTCCGCGGAGACTTTGCAGACGCCGTCGAGTTCCATTATTTTCAGAAGACCCTCTATGAAGTCCGAGGCTCTCTGGGCGTCCGACTGCTTCGCCGTGATTTTCACCTTTGCGAGAGTGGATTTGAAGAGCCCCTTCTTCCCCTCGTCGATTATCTCTATGATTGCGTCTTCCTGTGTTATGTTGAGCGCCTTGAGCCCCGTCTCCGTCGCTTCCTCTACCGTCTTCCCGGTATAAACGTTCTTGTCCTCTGACAAATCCATTTTATTCTCTCCTTTTCTCTTGGCCCGGCTACGAGTCGGCCCCGTGCCGGTTCATCTTCTCGATTTCCTCTCGTTCTCGTTTCTTGCTGTATCGCCTGTCGACAGCCTGGTTGGTTATAATCATGCTCAATATGCTGTAGACCGTGTTCGTTATCATGTATATGGAGAACGACGCCGAATAGAAGAACGAGAATATGCCGTAAATAATCGGCATGATAATCATCATGTACTTGTTCGTTCTCTGTCCCTGGCCGTCCACCGTACTTAGCTCGTTCGCGTCTTTCGTGGATCTCATGGAGATGAACTGTTGCAACAGCATACATCCTATCGCCAGAACTATCAGGATGAAGTATCCGTTATATCTGTTTTTCTGTTGTTCAAGCCCGGCCGTCACCTTGTTGTACGACGACTCATAGTCCCCTATGTCCGCCCTTGATATGGTGGATTTGAAGTTCGAGAACGAAGGCACCTCTTTGTTGAGCATGGAGTC
>JAJQAK010000095.1 GCA_021203845.1 Clostridia bacterium
ACGCGATCAAACAGATAAAGGACATGAAGTACTACAAAAACTTCTTCGACTACGCGGGGGACGTGATACTTCTCGGAATCGTGTACGATTCCAAGACGCTAAAGCACGTCGTCAAAAAGGAAGTCATCACCGTCGACAACACGAGGCTCCTTTGATTCTTCGTGCTAACTTTGCTTTGCGTTCAAGTGCCTCAAATCGGGGCTTTTTGCTCTTCGCGACTGAATGTACGTTATCCGGGACGGGGAAATAAATTCTCCATACGATTTGGTCTTCATGGTATAATACAGCGGATAAAGGAGGAATATATACTATGACGGAAAGAAGACTTAACAACACCATATTTTTGATGTATCTGTGCCTGGACATTTACTGCAAGGCACACGATATTACGGCCAGGCAGTTTTTGGAGCTATGCAAAGAACACGACATTATTCATTATGTCGCCGAGTGTCCGGATTATTACGATTCTTTACCCGATTTTGAGAAACTGGAGGATATGAATGAGTATTTTTCCGAATAGTACGACGCTGTACCACGGTACGCTCTCCGAAATCAAAAAAGCTGATGTGAGAGTCGGAAGAGGCTACAAAGATTTCGGCAAAGGGTTGTACCTCGCCGCCTCAAAGGAACAGGCGGCCGAAACGATGCACGATAGATATCGTGACGCGTCAGTGCTAAAAGGCTTTCGTCCGGACGCCGTCTCCGAGCATCTTTACGAGGTCAAGCTCGACGAACACGTATTGGAGGGACTTAACGTCAAGTTCTTCGCGGAAGCCGACGTGGAGTGGCTTGAGTTTGTTCTCATGTGCCGTGAAAGCGAAGGAACTCCCCACGATTATGACATGGTTATAGGGCCCACGCCGGACGACGACGCCATGGTGAAAATAAAGACGTATATCCAGGCAGGCTATGGTGAGCCGGATAGCGATGAGGCGAAACGGGATTTGTTGCGCAATTTGCAGACTGAAAATCTCGAAATCCGGTACTTCATAGGGAAACAGGACGTCGCCGACGCGGCAATTGTGAGCATGACGGAGATAAACCCATAAGGAGACGTAGATATGACAAAAGAAAAAGAACAGCTCGCCATAGGTCTTTCCGTAATTGCCGTGACCAAGTATCTCATGGAGCATTACTCGATCGGGCACGAGGAGGCCTTCAAAAAACTCGTCGACACAAAATTTTTCGAATATCTCAACAATCCGGAGAGCGGCCTCTGCTTTGAGTCGGACATGTTTCTTTGCGAGGCATGCCTCATAGAATTGGAGCAGGGACCCGAGGCGATGGACAAATATACTTTGATCCTTGATTAGTGCCGCCGCGTGACCTTGCCCGCGCTACGGGCAGAATTGTGTGCGTGTCAAGTGAAATCACTTGACACGTTTGTTTTTGCCGTAGTAAAATCATGGGTGTTAAAAGCTCAAGGGAGAGAGGCTCCATGGACAAACTGGACTTGGCCGCGCTCTGGGACGCGTACAGGGATCTTCTGACGGACACGCAAAAAGAGATCTGCGACATGTATTTCAATCTGGATCTCACTGTGTCGGAAATCGCGGACGAGAAGGACGTGTCCCGACAGGCGGTGTCCGAGTGCGTGAACGCGTGCAAAAAGGAGCTCGCGTCCCTGGAAGAGACCCTGGGCTTCGTGAAAAGGCTTTCGGAGTCGGACAAAGAGAAGGCGGATCTTGTGGCCGCGCTACGTGCGTCCGAGGAAAAATACGGGGACGGGCTTCCCGGAGCCTTCAGGGCAGAATTGGAAGGAATACTCGACAGGTATTCGGATAAGGACTGACATGCCTACACTTTTCTCGTCGCTTTCCGACAGATTGAACCATATATTCAGCAAGCTCACCAAAAGGGGGAGACTCACCGAGCTTGAGATAAAGACCGCGATGCGCGAGGTGCGCGTGGCGCTTTTGGAGGCGGACGTGAACGTTGCCGTCGCCAAGGATTTTTGCGCGCGCGTCTCGGAAAAGGCGGTGGGGCAGGAGATACTCAAAAGCCTCAACCCCGCGCAACAGGTCATAAAGATAGTCAACGAAGAGATGATAGCCCTCATGGGCTCGACGAACGCGAAGCTCATTGTCGCGCCCAAGCCTCCCACGGTCATAATGATGTGCGGGCTGCAGGGCGCCGGCAAGACGACGCACGTAGGAAAGCTCGGGGCGTATCTCAAGAAAAACGGCAAAAAGCCCATGGCCGTGGCCTGCGACATCTATCGTCCCGCGGCCATAAACCAGCTCAAAGTGGTTTGCAAAAGCGCCGGGATTGAGTGCTTCGAGAAAGGCACGCAGGACCCCGTAAAGACCGCGAAAGAGGCCATGGAGTACGCGCAGCACATGCTCTACGACACGGTCATCCTCGACACCGCGGGAAGGCTCGAGATAGACGACGCGCTCATGCGCGAGCTGGAAAACATCAAAAAGGCCGTGGACGTCCACGAGATTCTTCTCACTATAGACTCCATGATAGGCCAGTCCGCCGTCAACGTCGCGAAGACCTTCAACGAGAGGCTCGAGATAACCGGGATAATACTTACGAAGCTTGACGGCGACACGAGGGGCGGCGCGTGCCTCTCCGTCAAGGCCGTGACCGGAAAACCCATAAAGTTCATAGGCGTCGGCGAGAAACTGCAGGATTTGGAACCCTTCTATCCCGACAGGATGGCGTCGAGAATCCTCGGAATGGGCGACGTTCTCACCCTCATAGAGAAGGCGGAGGAGGTCGTGACCGAGGAGCAGGCCAGGAAGATGCAGCAGAAGATGGCGCGCAACACCTTCACACTGGAGGACTATCTCGAACAGTTCGACAGCATGAGCAAAATGGGCGGTGCGCAGGCCATGCTCTCAATGCTCCCCGGGGCGAACAGGCTAAAGGGCGCGGAGATAGACGAAAAGAGGCTCATGAGGCAAAAAGCCATCATCCAGTCAATGACTACAAAGGAGCGCCAGGACCCCGCGATAATAAACGGATCGCGCAAAAGGCGCATAGCCGCGGGAAGCGGCACGAGCGTGCAGGAGGTCAACCTGCTTCTCAAACAGTTCGACCAGACCAAGCAGCTCATGAAGCAGTTCAAAAACGGAAACAGGCGTATGCCTTTCTGACAAACAGACGAAAAAAATATTTTTGCAATAAGGAGTATGCAATGGCAGTAAGAATGAGGCTTCTCCGTATGGGAGATAAGAAAGCACCTTTCTATCGCATCGTCGTGTCCGACAGCAGAAAAGCGAGAGGCGGCGAGTACATAGAGAAGATAGGCTGGGTCAACCCCCTCAAGAACCCCGCGGAAGTCAAAATAGACGCCGAGAAGGCCAAGAAGTGGCTCGCGTGCGGCGTTCAGCCCACGGAGACGGTGCGCAACTACCTCGTCAAGGAAGGAATCATGGAAAAGAGCGACAAACTTTCCCCTCCCAAGACGAAAGGCAAAAAGAAATCGGAGTAAACACAAAAGAGGCGCAAAATGTTGGAACTGGTGAAATACATCGTCGAGACCTTCGCCGAGCACAAGGACGCGATTGAGTACAAAGAGACGGAAAACGAAGCGGAGGGCACGGTCGAGATTACCGTGTACCTCGACGAGCGCGACATGGGGAAGGTCATCGGCAAGCAGGGAAAGATCGCGAAAGCCATGAGGACCCTCGTGCGCGCGGCGGCGCCCCACGACGGCAAGAAATACCTCGTAGAGATAAGAGAGAAAGAAGCGAAGTAATCTCGTTATGGAAAGCTTCCTGCATATCGCGACGGTGCTTCGCCCGCAGGGGATCCGCGGAGAAGTCAAGATAAAGCCCCATACCGACTCACCGGAAGATATCAGGGGCTTTAAGCGTATATACGTAGACGGAACCCCGTACGGCGTCAGGGCGGCGAGGGTGTCCGGCGAGTTTGCCTATCTCACGCTTTCGGGCGTTGACGACAGAAACGCAGCGGAACTTCTTCGCAGCAAGGAGATTATGGCGGCCAGAGGAGACGCGCCGGAGCCCAAGGACGGAAGATACTACATCGCCGACCTCGTGGGCTGCACCGTTTTAGCGGACGGGAAGGCCGTGGGCGTCGTCAAAGAGGTCACTCCCGCGAAGACAGACGTGTACGTTCTCGACTCCGGAGGGAGAGAGAGGGCGTTCGCCGCGGCGGACGGGGTCATCACGTCCATCGACACGGAAGCGAAGGAAATCAGAGTGGACAAAAAGCGCTTCGAGGAGTGCTCCGTCTACTATTAACTAACCCATGAAAATAACCGTGCTCACCCTTTTCCCCGAGATGTTCGCTCCCCTCGACGAGAGCATAATAGGAAGGGCAAGAAAGGGCGGAAAACTGGACATAGAGATTGTGAACATCCGCGACTTCGCGGACGCGCCTCACTATAAGTGCGACGACTATCCCTTCGGCGGCGGCGCCGGGATGGTCATGCTTCCGGGGCCCATAGGACTTGCGATAAAGGCCGTAGACCCCGAGCACAAGGCGCGCCGAATATACATGTCCCCCAAGGGGAAGGTTTTCACGCAGGGGAAGGTTCCGGAACTTCTTTCGTACGGGCACATAGTGCTTCTTTGCGGCCATTACGAGGGGATAGACCAGAGGGTCATAGACCTCTATATGGACGAAGAGATTTCCGCCGGGGACTTCGTCTTAACGGGAGGGGAGCTTCCCGCGATGATAGTCTGCGACTGCCTCGCGAGGCACGTGGAGGGCGTCATATCGGACGAATCGCTCACGGACGAGAGCTTTTCCGACGGTCTTCTGGAATACCCGCAGTACACGCGTCCCGCGGTGTACGAGGGCGTGGCGGTGCCGGATGTGCTCATATCCGGAAACCACGCCGCTATAGCCAAATGGCGCAGGGAGCAGAGCCTCGAGCTGACGAGAAAAATGCGTCCGGACCTTCTGGACGGAAAGTCATGAACATACAGTGGTATCCCGGCCATATGACCAAGGCCGTGAGAATGATGGAGGAGCAGATAAAGCTCTGCGACGGCGTCATATACGTCCTCGACGCGAGATGCCCCCTCTCGTCGTTCAACGAAAAGCTAAAGAGGCTTTTCGGCGCAAAGCCCGTCGTATACGTTCTCTGCAAAGGGGACCTTTCCGATTCCGAGGCCGACAAAATAGCGGCGAAAATAAGGGAGCGCGCTCCCGCCGTCAAAATCGACGCGTTCTCATCTTCCTCCAAAAAGACGCTGGAGGATCTCATAAACGAGACCGTCGCGGAAAAGAAGGAGAGATACCTGTCGCGCGGGTGCGATCGGATGTTCCGCTTCATGGTGGCGGGAGTTCCCAACACCGGAAAGAGCACGATAATAAACATGCTCGCGGGCGGCAAAAAAGCGGTCACGGGCGACAAAGCTGGAGTCACGCGAGGAAGACAGTGGATAACCTGCAGGGGGTTCGACCTTTTGGACACACCGGGGACGTGTCCTCCCGCGTTCGAGAACCAGACATACGCCGCACGGCTCGCGTTCGTAGGGAGCATAAACGACGACATCCTGCAGTTCGACGACGTCGCGGCGGAGCTGCTTAAAGAATTGGAAGAAAAATACCCGGAGCGCCTAAAAGACAGGTACGGGGTGGAGCCTGGACTCACATTTGAGGAGACTTTGGACGCCGTATGCGAAAGACGCGGGTTCATAACGAAGGGAAAGGAGTACGACACGGACCGCGCGTGCAGGGCCGTCGTGGACGACTTCAGGTCCGGGAAACTCGGGAAAATCACTCTGGACAGGGCGTCCGAATGCGATGGAATAGATTTTTAGCTTTTCATGGACAAGCTTGAAATAGAAAGAGAGCTTCGCTCTCTGGGCTACATGGCGATATGCGGCGTGGATGAGGTGGGCCGCGGTCCTCTCGCGGGTCCGGTCGTGTGCGCGGCGGTCATAATGCCCCTGGACGAGTTGATTGAGGGTGTGGACGACAGCAAGAAAATCTCCGCCAAAAGACGCGAGATTCTCACAAAGGAAATAGCACCAAAAGCAATTGCATATAACATATGCGCTGTCGACGCACCCACAATTGACGCGATGAACATACTTCAGGCGACGAGGCTGTGCATGAAAAACGCCGTGGAGGGGCTTTCCGTGACGCCCGACTTCGTCATAACGGACGGCAACATGACCCTCGACATAAGCCTTCCGCAGCGGAGCGTCGTCAAGGGCGACGCGAGATCGTACACCATAGGCGCGGCCTCCATTCTCGCGAAGACCCGCAGGGACGCGCTCATGAGGGAATACGCGGCGCTGTATCCGGAATACGGCTTCGACGAGAATGCGGGGTACGGCACGGCCAAACACATAGAGGCAATAAAGCGGGTGGGACTGTGCCCACTGCACAGAAAGACGTTCACCTCGAAGTGGACGTGAGAATCAAGGGAGAATATATCATGGAAGAAAACGCTTACGAAATTTACTCGTCTCTTTCCAGGGACGTGGGGGTAAGGATAATCGACGGGCACTTCGCGACCCAGCACTCCCACATCACGCACTACGTGGACATGACCGCTGTCAAGTCCAAGATGATAAACGCGAGGGCGGCGGCGAAACTCATAGCGCAGAAAGTTGACACCCTCCCCGTCGACTCCATAGTGACCCTCGACAGGATGAAGATGGTCGGCGCCTTTCTCGCCGAGGAGCTTTCCGCGAGCGGCGTGAACGTCGGACAGAACATTAACGTATTCTCGCCGGAAATTTCCGGGGACAAGATGATCTTACGCGACAACTTCATACCTTTTGTGCGCGGATGCCGCGTGCTGATTTTGACAGACTCGATAACCACCGGGCTGTCCGTTCGGGGAGTCATGGAGGGCATAGGCTACTACGGCGGCATGGCCGTGGGGTGCGCGGCGATATTCGGCGCGGAGTTCCCCTGCAACATCCCCGTGGAGAAGATATTCGACATAACGAGCATAGAAAGCTACAGCTCCTATTCGCCCCAGGACTGCCCCCTTTGCAAGAGCGGGGTAAAGGTGGACGCCGTCGTGAACAGCTACGGGTACAGCAGACTGGCTTAAGGCGTGAATCCGGGTTTTGTGAAAATTGCGACACACCCCCGAAAAACGTTTGCGTTTTGTTTTGCGGTCTGTTATTATGCATAAGCGACTTTAAATCAAGAAACAAAAAATCCCGGCGCGTTATTATATAATAGGTTATATAAAGGGGCGCGGCCGCGGTGATATCGGAGGACAGCATGTCAGTCAAAAACGTAGCACTTGTTTCCGCAATAGAGAAAGAGGGCATGAAGGAAGACGTTCCCAAGTTCAGCGTGGGCGACACGGTTCGCGTGGGCTTCAAGGTAATCGAGGGAACGAAAGAGAGAATCCAGAACTTCGAGGGCGTGGTCATCGCCAAGAAGCACGGCGGAATCCGCGAGAGCTTCACGGTGAGAAGACTTTCGTTCGGCGTGGGCGTCGAGCGTGTGTTCCCGTTGCATTCTCCCAAGATAACTTCCATAGAGGTCGTGAGACACGGGAAGGTACGCAGGGCGAAGCTCTATTACCTCAGAGGGCGTACCGGCAAGGCCGCAAAGCTCAAGGAAATTAAATAAGCTGAAATTGAGTCTGCGCGTTGCAGGCTCTTTTAATTGCCCATGAAAATTCCGAAAAAATTTGTATTTCGGATGTTTGAACGCGGCGACAGACGTTTATAACCACAGTGGATTGAAATTTAGAGGGGGCGCCATGCGCCTTAAAGAGGATTAGATATGGATTTGATAATTGTGGAATCACCGAGCAAGGCAAAAACTATTTCAAAGTATCTCAAGGGGAAGTACAGGGTGGACGCGTCCGGAGGTCACGTAAGGGACCTGCCGGAAAAAGTCATGGGCATCCGCATGGACGACTTCGAGCCGAGGTACGAAATTACCGCGTCCAAGAAGGAAACCATAGAGCGCCTCGCGTCCGAGGTCAGGAGGGCGGACAAGGTGTATCTCGCGACCGACCCCGACAGGGAGGGCGAGGCCATATCGTGGCACCTGCAGTGCGTCCTCGGTCTCGACGCCGACGCCGCTGACAGGATAGAGTTCAACGAGATATCGCAACGCGCCGTGGAAAGAGCCCTCGAACACCCCAGAAAGATAAATCCCAACCTCGTGAACGCGCAGCAGGCGAGAAGGGTTCTCGACAGGCTCGTGGGCTACAAGCTTTCCCCGCTTCTCGACAAGAAGCTCGAATCGGGCGGGACGCATCTTTC
>JAJQAK010000127.1:0-6921 GCA_021203845.1 Clostridia bacterium
CCGTCGACCTCCAGCGTGACAGGCTGGCGCTCTAACCAACTGAGCTATCGGGCCATATGAAATAGGGGAACGCCTGGGCGTTTGGTGGGCCTTCACGGACTCGAACCGCGGACCGACCGGTTATGAGCCGGTTGCTCTAACCAACTGAGCTAAAAGCCCCTGTACGCGCGTCTTCCAACACGCTAAACAATAATATTATATGGCCGTTTTTTTGTCAAGTAAATTTTTTCGTCATAAAGTCAAAAAAACAGGTGTTTCGGACAGAATTTTCGGACGGGGGCAAAGAAAACCGCGGCTTTGCGGAATCCCGCACGGCCGCGGAACACGATTTTTCCTTCCTCACTCCGTTCTGAGTGCCACGACGGGATCCTTCTTCGCCGCGTTGGACGCGGGGATGAGTCCGGAAATCAAGGTAAGCACGACGCTCACGACGACCATGACGACCGCCTCCCACGCCGGCAGCATCGCTATCGTGTAAATGCCGAACAACGAACCCACTATGAGGTCTATGATGAGCGAGAGAATGTACGTCAGGATTATTCCTATGAAGCCCGCGACGAGGCCTATCATGAATGTCTCCGAGTTGAACAGCCTGCTTATGTCCCTCTTTCTCGCGCCGACCGCGCGCAGTATCCCTATCTCCTTGACTCTTTCGACGACGGACACGTACGTTATGACGCCTATCATGACCGTCGACACGACGAGGGACAGCGCGGTGAAACAGATGAGGGCTATCGTGATTATCCTTATCAGCATGTTGACGAGGCCTATTATGAGTCCCACGGCGTCGGTGTAGTTCACGGCGTCGCCCTCTTCGAGGTAAATCTCGGCCTCAAGGCCGGTCACGTAAGACGTGTACCTGTAGGTGTATCCGCCCTCCGTCGAGCACATCTCGTTCCATCCGTCGAGATAGTCGGTCACGTCGTTCTTGCGGTCGAAGTCGACGGGATATATGTTTATGGCGATGGGAAGTCTGCTCCCGCCGAGGTACGCGGAGGACACGGTGAGCGAGTCGGAGCTGTCTCCGCCTCCCATGATGGAGGAAATGATGCCGCTCGCCGTCTGCTCCATGAGATAGAAACCCGCGGTCGAAGTCACGTATCCCGCGGGGGTTGTCGCCTCGGAGTTCGGGTATGAATAATTGTAGTAGTACGGAAGGCTCTGAAGATCCCCGTTCTTCTCGACGTACTTCACTATCTGACTGTCCGCCGCCGTGTCAAAGAACTCTTTCGTCAGGGCCGGGGTGTAGTACATCCCGCTCGACAGGCATCCGTAGGAGACGCTGTCTTTTTTTTGCAAAATCATCGTGACGCCGAGCTCGAGCCCGTCTTCCTTATTGATGTCATCCACTTTCTGTTCGACGGTAACGGGCGCGCCGGTGCTCGGATCCGTGGCCTCGTACGAATATGTTCTTCCAGTAGTGGAGGCCTTGTACGTGAAAGGCATGTACGGGTTGTCCTCGTTGCACTGATATATGCAGTCGTTGGGGTACCACGTGAATTTTTTTGCGCCGTCGCCGACAAAGTAGTCGTAGTCTATGCCGTACGTGGGGTTCCCGTCCTTGTCCGTGCCGGTGGCTCCCAAATCTTCGACGAGAGAGCCCCAGAGCCCGTATTCCTCCCTGTAGTGCCCGTTTCCGGGGTCAAGATAATAGAACGCGTAGTTCAGGAACGCCTCCTCGGAGAAATACCCGAACTGCGCCATGTCGAGGTCGGTCACTTCGCTGTCGTCGACGACCAGTATGAGGCTGTCTTTCGCCTCAAACAGCCGACGAAGCTCCTCATCCGTGTATCCCGTCGATACCGCCTTGCCGTCCCTGTCCATCGCGAGAACGTCGTACTGGCTCATGACGTAGTCGTAGTTGTCGACCATCTCGTTGAACGACGTCATCGACGCAACGAGCGAGGAGAACGAGCCGTAGTCGTCCTGCTCGCCGAGAACGGAGGTGTACATCTGCTTCATTGCCGTGATGCTGAGGGTGTCGCTCGCGTACCGCGGATCCATTTCCCCTGTCTCGCGCTCCTCCTCCGTCGCGTAAAAGTCCGTGTATATGTTGTTGGACATGTCGAACGTGTAGTCGAGCTGAATCGCGTTGTAGTACGACTCGTCCATTCCGAGGACGTAGCTTACGTACGCTTCGGATATGTTGTTGAGCGTCATGGAGTCCCCGTAATTCGAGAGGGTTTTCAAAAGCGAGTCGACGTACACTTTGTCGTCGAGTTTCGTGAGACTTACCTTCTCGCGGGAAGACGAGGCCGCGTTCAGGAGCGAGGAAAAATCGAGCGTCGACTCCTCCACGGTTATGGGGTATCCGGAGAGCATGTCGTTTTCCATGTCGGATATGTATCCCTGCACGCCGGAAGAAAGGGCGAGAACGAGAGATATGCCTATGATTCCTATGGAACCCGCGAAGGCCACCAGCGTCGTGCGCCTTCTTTTTGAAAGGAGGTTTCTGAAACTCAAGGCCATGGCCATGCCGAAAGACATGGACGAGTTCTTCTTCCCCCATTTTATGTTTCCGCGCCTTATGAAGCGCCTCAGCCTTCCGCCGAAGATTCCGACTCCTCCCCCCTCGCCGGTCTCGGGTTTTTCTCCGTCGGAGGCGATGCTCACTTCGACGGGACCCGGGGTTTCTTCCCCGGACTCCGATACATCCCCGCCGGATTCGGTGCCGGAGTTTTCCGCCTCGAGACCAAAGCCGACTCCCAGCATCTTGTCGTCGCCGGCGTACGGCATGGTGTCGTCCGTGACCTCGCCGTCGAGAACCCTTATTATTCTCGTCGCGTACTGCTCGGCAAGTTCCGGGTTGTGCGTCACCATTATGACGAGCCTGTCCTTCGCGACCTCTTTGAGGATGTCCATTATCTGCGCGCTCGTCTTCGTGTCGAGCGCCCCCGTCGGCTCGTCCGCGAGGACTATTTCGGGATCGCTTATGAGGGCGCGCGCTATGGCGACCCTCTGCATCTGTCCGCCGGACAGCTGGTTGGGCCTGTTCTCCGCCCTGTCCTTGAGCCCCACCGTGTCGAGGGCCTCGAGAGCCCTCTCCCTTCTCTCCTTTTTGGAGACGCCGCCTATCGTCAGCGCGAGTTCGACGTTCTGGAGTATCGTCTGGTGAGGGATGAGATGGTAGCTTTGGAATATGAAGCCCACGGAATGGTTGCGGTACGTGTCCCAGTCCCTGTCTTTGAACTCCTTGGTGCTCCTTCCCTCTATCACGAGGTCGCCGTCGGTGTACTTGTCGAGTCCCCCTATGATGTTGAGGAGCGTGGTCTTCCCGCAGCCGGAAGGCCCCAATATGGCGACGAACTCGCTTCTGCGGAATTTAAGATCGACGTCTTTAAGCGCGTGGACCTTTCCGCCCGCTATGTCGTAATCCTTTACTATGTGTTTAAGTTCGAGCATCCCGGCCTCCGAAACATATGATGTGCCACACAGACAGTATATTAAAAAAACTTATGAGGCGCAACCCGGGCGGAGCCGCGGGCGCATATTTCGTCAAAATTTAACAAAACTTGCAAAAAAACGGGCCCGCAGGGCCCGCTTAACCGTTCACTTCAGTTTTCCGTCGGAAAGCCTTTTTAATGACCTCTCGCGACCGAGAATGTTCATTATGGTGCATAGGTCCGGCGAATTGGGGGAACCCGCCACGGCTATACGGAGAATCTCCGCGCAGTCGGAGACGTTCCCTATGTATTTTTCCGGGTTTGCCTTATACTCGGAGTTTTCCGCCGCGAAGCCGCAGGCGGCCGCGACCTCCTTGACCTTGGAAAACCACGTATTATTGTCGTCCTCCGGGTCATAGACCTTCGCGAAGCCGTCGAGGACGGCGTTCACGGTGCCTTCGCAGAACCTGTACGAATACTCCGGCCTGAACGCGTCGTCGAAGAAGTAATCGAAAAGCCTCACCCCCTGCGACGCGGTAACGATGTCCTTGCGCCTTTTTTTGCTTCCCTCCCCGGTGACGAGTCTTATTATGCGTAATATATAATCGCGGTCTTTGAAATGCTCCCTGTCGGTCTCCGAGCCGAACTCGCCGACCCAGCCGTTTAAGAAATCGTATATGTCTTCCGAGGAAAGCTTCGCTATCTCGTCCTTTGAAACGTCGTTCAGCTTGTCAAGATCGAATAGCGCCCCGCTTTTGCCCATCTTCCCCACGGAGAACTTGAAGTCCGTGTACGGCGTCTCCGGGTTCTTTCTCTCCCACTCCTCGAAGTTCGACTGGAGGACGGTCATGAGGTACTTCATGACGGCCGTGGGAAGATACCCCTCCTTCCGGTAATAGTCGAGGGAGCACTCGGGGTCCTTTCTTTTGGAAAGCTTCCTCTTCGTTCCGCCGTCGTTTTTGAGAAGGGAGCATGTGTGCCCGTACGCGGGCATCTGGAAGCCCAAAGCCGCGAAAAGCTCTATGTGTATGGGAAGCGACGCGAGCCACTCCTCGCCCCTAATTACCATGGACGTTCTCATGAAGTGGTCGTCTATAGCGTGCGCGAAGTGATACGTCGGGATCCCGTCGGATTTCAAGATGACGACGTCCTGGTCGTTTTCCGGCACGGTTATCTCGCCCTTTATCCTGTCGGTGAAGGTGTGCCTAATCTCCGCGTCGCCTTGGGATTTGAGCCTTATGACATAAGGTTTCCCCTCCTCAACCCTCTTTCTTATCTCTTCCTCGGAAAGGTTCCTGCATATCGCGAACTTCCCGTAATATCCTGTGTTGAGCTTGTTTTCGCTCTGATACTCGCGGGTTTTCGCGAGGTCCTCCTCCGTGCAAAAGCAGGGATACGCGAGGTCCCTTATGAGAAGGTCTCTCGCGAAGGCGTGGTATACGGAGGCGCGCTGCCTTTGGTAATACGGCCCGTATCTGTTGAGGTCGCTCTCTATCTCGGCGCCCTCGTCGAAGTTGAGCCCGAAATATCTGAGCGTCCGAATGACCGACTCCACGGCCCCTTCGACCTTCCTTTTTTCGTCCGTGTCCTCAATCCTTAAGTAGAATATCCCGCCCGTCGAATGGGCCAGTCTTTCGTCCGCAAGGGCGGAGTAAAGGTTTCCGAGGTGAATGAACCCCGTGGGGGAAGGCGCGAGCCTTGTGACGAGGGCCCCTTTTTCCAGCTCTCTCGGGGGATACATCCTTTCGTATTCCTCCAGAGGGAGAATTTCATCGTCGCGGATGAGAAGATCGGCAAGTTTGTCTGTCATTGTTTTTTACTCCTTTTAAAAATTTTCACGTGCGTGAGATGTCTCCTTTTTGTGGGTCTCACGAGCTGGAATATGACGGACACGACGCTTAAGCCCACGGCTATGCCGAGGAATATCAGCGTCGCCTGCAGCCCGTACTGACCGGCGAGTGACGTCTCGCCCTGTATGAGATACTGCATGGTGTAATAGAGCGCGGCTCCGGGAACGAAGAGAACGAGGAACGGCGTGGCATACATCGTCGCGGGCGCCTTCGTAAAGCGTGCGAGAAACTCCGCGAAGGTCGCGCCGAGGACGGCGACCAAGAGGTTGGCCACGAAGACGTTGACGGAGTCATAGCCCACGAGGTCCCTGTAAAGTACGAATACGACGTAGACTATGAGGGCGCTGCACATCGCGTACACGAGTTTCTTCCCCAGCGGCATGCCGAATATGAGCGAATAGGCGAACACGGCGATTACGCATCCGAGGAACGCATACACGTACTTCATGACGTCGGACACGGAATCCATCACCGTGTAATCGGCGAGATTCCCGCAGATCAGCATGGAAGCGGCGTACCCGGCCGCGACGGCCAGAACTATGAGGATGCCGTTGAGTATCTGCAGCGTACCGCTTAATAGGTCTCCCACGAAGAGGTCCCTCACGGCGTTGCAGACCATGAGTCCCGGGGCGACGAGCATGGTCGTCCCTATCATCACGTACGGCGTCTGGCAGGTGAACCCCGCCCCGCACGCGTCGAAAAGCTCTATGAATCCGCGGCACAAAAGTATGCTGCAAAGTCCCCCTATCACGGAGAGCACGAAAGTTCTCACATACCCGTTGAACGACTTTATGGAAAGACATTCGTTGACGAACCCCATGAGCATACCCACGGGGAACGCTATGAAAGCGTCTATCCATATCCCCCCGAAAAGCATGCAAAAGGCCGCCGCCGCGAATCCCGACATGAGAGAGGGGAACCAGAGCGGCCTTCTCGGTTCAGCCTCGAGCTTCGCGACATGGTTTTCCGCTATGTATTCGGGAGGCCGCATCTCGCAGATGTCGCGCGACAGCTGGTTGTACTTTTCCATCTTCCCGAGGTCGTTCGCGGAGGAATATATCCTCTTGCTCTGCGTGAAATACTCCCCGGAAGGCGCTATTATGGTCGCGTTTATCATGGAGGGAACCACCCAGACGTCGACCTCTTTGGCGGCGTACGCGAGGCATATCCTCTCCACCGCCGTCTCCACGCGGCTCACAGACGAGCCCGTGGAAAGAAGCCCCTTTCCCACGAGGATGGCGAGGGAAAGTATTCTCTCGTAGTCGAAACTGTCCGGTGTCTCCACCTTCTCAGTGATTATTCTCTGCATTTTTCATTCCTGCGCTTACCGGCGACATACTTTTTTTTGTGTTGTGCATGCGGAAATATAAGCTCCGGCTTTTCTTTTCGGTCGCGGGCGACATTGCCGCGATATCCTGGCGGCCGGCCCGGCGTTTTACGAAACTCGCCGTGACGAAAGAATTATACAATCATTTACGGAAAACGACAATAAATCGCGGCCCTATCTGACTCGATTTTAAAAAAAACCGCCACCGCGGTCTGTCCTTTCACTCTCTTTTCTCGCCCGGCAACGCCGAGAGGAAAAATCATATTCCCGTCCGACTTCCCGATGCAGGGCGATTGCACTTTCACGAATCATGCCCGCGGTATTGCGTTTTTCCGCGAAATTTGCTATGCTTTATCCATAA
>JAJQAK010000127.1:7021-8136 GCA_021203845.1 Clostridia bacterium
CGACGAACTTAAGACGGCATATCCCGACATTGACTACGATGGCGATGACGACCTGTTTGCCGTGTTGAACGACATAAATTCGGAAACGAAAAAGAAGTTCGTGTTCATCATAGACGAATGGGACTGCCCGTTCACGGAGCATGAGGACGACGCAGAAGGCCACGACGATTATCTCGTGTTTCTGACCACCCTTTTAAAAGACCAGGAATACGTCGCTCTCGCGTACATGACGGGGATTTTCCCCGTGTCGTGTTTACGTACAGATGTCGACCTCAACATGTTCACCGAGTTCTCAATGGAAAACCCGGGATACGTAAAACAGTACTTCGGATTCACGGAAGCCGAAGTAAGAACGCTTTGCGACGAGAGAAAGTTTTCGTACGAGGCCCTCGACGATTTCTACAACGGCTACTCCTTTGAAGACGGACAGGGAAAGGACCTTCGCATCTTCAACCCGTGGTCGGTGGATCACGCAATCCTCAACGACCAGCTTATGAGTTACTGGCCGAGAACGATAGGCTACGAATACCTTCTTCGTCTTTTGAAAGACGACGTCGGCGGTCTGCACGGCCTGCTTTTAAGACTTTTGAACGATGAAAAAGATATCACTGTTTTTGACCTGTTCCACGGCAACGTCACCGCACAAAGAAACCGAAGAGACGTTCTCACGACACTCATGCACACCGGATATCTCACGGACGACGTGGAGAAGGGTCTCCGCTTCCCCAACCTCGAAATCAGAAGAATATTCACGGACACGATCGAAAATATTGGTACATCCCATCTCTCCGAGTATATGAACGATTCGGAAAAGCTTGTAAGAGCCGCGGAAATCGACCGGGACGCCGAGAAAGTCTGTGAGCTTCTCAAAAAAATCCACAACTATTACGTCTCTGCTGTATCCAATGCCGTCAAACAGACTCTTGCGAGCTATGTGAAATTCGCCTTCGTCTTCGCGAGGATCGACTATCGTATTGAGACAGAATCTCCGGCGGGAAACGGCACCTACATGCTGACGTTCTCGCCGTATCAGCCGTCGGCGAACCCTCCCATTCTGATTGAGCTCGGGAGTGGCACGGACGGCGATGCCAGAACGAGGTTTGCAGAACACTTTA
>JAJQAK010000136.1 GCA_021203845.1 Clostridia bacterium
GAAGACCCGCCGAAAGAGAACTTCACGGGAAGCCGCGCAAACTCCGCGGCCATCTCCGGAGAGTACGAATAGCAGTGCAAAAGCACCCCGTAGGTGAGAAAATTCTCGTTCTCTTTCAATATGTCCAGCGTGTCCGCGGCAGCGTCTCTGGAATGCACGACCATGGGAAGGCGGTTGTCGTACGCCATGCGTATCTGCGTCAGAAACGCGTCTCTTTCCTTTTCCTTGTCGGTGGTGTCCTCGTAATGATAGTCGAGTCCCGTCTCCCCGACTGCGACGCACTTGGGGTGCGAAAGGAGCTTTTCTATCTCTTTTGCGGCGAAATCGGAATACGCGGAAAGCTCCGTGGGATGAAATCCCGCAGTGAAGTAGACCTCGGGGTATTTCTCGGCGTAACTCATGGCCTCCCTGGAGCTCTCGAGCGTGGTGCCCGATGTGATTATTTTGTTTATGTCCGCCCCGCGAAGCCTTTCCACGAGGGCGTCGAGGTCCCCGTAGTCCTTGCCGTTGAGGTGGCAGTGAACGTCTATGTAGTCCATTCTATCCCAATACCGATCCGTCCGGAACGTCCTTTTCCGGGGACACGACAGTGAGCGTGCCGTCCGGAGCTTCCGCGCAGACTATCATGCCCTCGCTGACTATCCCCTTCATCTCGCGGGGAGGAAGGTTGGTGACGACCACCACCTTCTTGCCCACCATCTCATCGGCGGTATAGCAGTTCGCTATGCCGGAAAGTACGGAGAGCGTCCTGTCGCCGACCTTTATGGTCTCGTGAAGGAGCTTGGATTTTTTTACGGGCTCGCACGCTACGACGAGTCCGACCTGCATGCGTATTTTCGCAAAATCGTCTATGGTTATCATGGGAACATCTTTCGTCTTCGTCTCGGGCTCGGAGGCGTTTTTCTCTTTCTGCATGGCGGAAATTTTCTCCGCGGCAGCCGCCACATCCTCGGCTTTGAGTCTTTCAAATATCGTCGAGGGGCTCTTTGTGGGAATATATTCCGGGGTAAATCCGAAAACACCGCACTCATCATACGACCTTCTTTTCGTGCCTAGCTCGGATATTATCTTTTCCGCCGTGTCCGGAATGAATGGATACGCCATTGAAGCCCCTATTGATATGGCCTCGACGAGGTTGTAAAGGACGGTCCCGAGCCTTTCCCTTTTCGCAGGGTCCCTGTCGAGGATCCACGGAGCGGTCTCGTCAATGTACTTGTTCGCGCGGCGGAACACCGACCAGACGGCGTCTATCGCGTCCGCCACCCTGTACTCGTCCATGCACGTCCCCGCGCACTTCACGGAGTCTAAAACGGACGAAATGAGGTCTCTGTCGACGTCTTCCTCCGCGCCGCCTCTCCTAAGTCCGTCCGGGAAGTACTTGTTCGACATGGTTATCGAGCGTTTGACGAGGTTTCCGAGGGTGTTGGCGAGCTCCGAGTTGTGCACCTCGGTGAGAAGCTCCCAGGTTATCACGCCGTCGTCGGCGTAGGGCATCTTGTAAAGGACGAAAAACCTCACGCTGTCCCTGCCGAAGACCTCGGCGAGGTCGTCCACGTACATGACGTTTCCGCGGGACTTGGACATCTTCTCGCCTCCCTGCAAAAGCCACGGGTGCCCGAAAACGCACTTCGGAAGGGGCTCGCCGAGCGCCATGAGGAATATAGGCCAGTATATCGTGTGGAACCTCACGATGTCCTTTCCTATCACGTGCACGTCCGCGGGCCAGAGTTTTTTGTAATTTTCCGAGGGCTCGTCGACGTCGTAGCCTATGCCCGTTATGTAGTTCGTGAGGGCGTCCAGCCAAACATACACGACGTGCTTTTCGTCGAAATCCACGGGTATCCCCCATTTGAACGTCGTCCTCGACACGCAAAGGTCCTGAAGCTTCGACTCAAACGTCCCCGCGTCGATTGCGGCGAGAATATCCGCGTCCGACTTACCCACGTACTCGTCGGGAAGAAGGAAGTTGTTCATCATCTCGTTCTTGCGCGAGGCGGGTTTTATGAACTCAGGGTGCGTCAGAATGTGCTTACAGAGATCCCCCGCGTACTTTCCCATACGGAAGAAATACGCCTCCTCCTTCGCGGGTTTCACCTCCCTTCCGCAGTCCGGACATTTGCCGTCCACGAGCTGACTCTCCGTCCAGAACGACTCGCACGGCGTGCAGTAGAGACCCTCATAGGAGCTTTTGTATATGTCGCCCTGCTCGTAGAACTTTCTGAAAATTTTTCTGACCTCTCTCTCGTGCGACTCATCGGTGGTGCGGATAAAATGGTCGTAATCTATCCCCGCGACCTGCCAGAGACTCTTTATCTCGTCCGAGACCCCGTCCACGAACTCCTTAGGGGTAACTCCCATGTCCGCGGCCTTAAGCTCGACCTTCTGACCGTGCTCGTCGGTACCCGTCATGAAATAGACGTCGTAGCCTCTCGCCTTTTTGTATCTCGCTATCGCGTCCGTCAAGATTATCTCGTAGGTATTGCCTATGTGCGGTTTCCCGGACGTGTAAGTGATTGCAGTGGTTATGTAGAATTTTTCATCCATAAATCTGTCTTCTCCGTATGTCTTCACTTCGTCACGGCGAGGTCCTTTAGTGCCCTCGTGTACGCTATGTATTTTTCGTTGTCGGTAAGATCCCCGTCCGCCACGACCACGGCGGTGAACTCCAGTCCCTTGCTCTCGTAGACCGTCATGACGTTTATCTTGGATTTCGAAATCTTTCCCCTTTCGGACAGGACGCTGTAACTTTTCTTCGCGAACTCGGGGATTCTGTTTTCCGAGCATATTATCGCGCGAAGGCCCTTTTTCTGCGAAAAGAATTTTCCTATCTGCGCTCCCGCGATGTACTGGACTTCGACGCCGTCGAAGCCTATGGGCTTCATGTTCACACCGAGGATTCTCGCGACGAAGCCGACTATCTGGTTCGTGTTCCTGTAGTTGGTGTCAAGCTCGTACACCCTGTACCCTATTCTTTCCCAGTCCCCCACGCTTCTCCACGGCGTGACGTTCTGTTGCAGGTCGCCGAACACGTTGAATTTCGCGTCGGGATTAACCGCCCTCAACACGTCGTACTCGGACGCGGAAAGGTCCTGTCCCTCGTCTATGAAAAGATACGCATACCTCGGCGTAAGGGAGAAACCGAGTTTTGCAAGAATGAGACAGATTATGTAAGGATCCGCGGAGTTGAGCGTTTTCGTCTTTATGCCGTACCGCGTCTTCTTTTTGGAAATTATTTCGCGGTAGAAAAAGAGCGCTATGTCGTGGACGTTTTCGCACTTCGTTATCGCGACGAAATATTCGTCGCCGCGAAGGACATCCGCGAAGTCGCACACGGACGCGAAAAGCTCCTTTATGTGCGCGAGCCTTTCCTTGATGACCTCTATCTCCTTTAAAACCTCCTCCCTTCTTTCCATCTGCTCCTCGTTCGCCGCGGCGTCCTCGGCGTTCGTGTATCTGTAGCGTTTGAGCTGAGCTATCTCTCTCGTTATTACAATTGAAAGATTCTCAAGGTCCTTCACGGCCGCGTCGCATATCTCGTCGCTGTGGTGCCTCACGTATCTCACGGACTTCGCGAACGACATGGTGCTGATGAGAAAATACGCCGTCGACTTCATCTTGGAGTCCGTGTCCGCGAGATGGAGAAACTCGCGTATCTCATGCACGGAGTTGAAAAGATACCTCATGGGCTTCGTGTAGTAAAGCCCTCCTTCCTTTTTCTCCTTTATCTCGCCGAGAACGCACCTTCTCACGCGCACGCTGGCGTTCTTTATGAACTCGAACTCGTCTTCCTGCCTCTCGCACGCGGTCTCCACCGTCCGGGAAAACTCCCTGCTGACGTCCCCCGTCACCATGCCGTATATGCTGTCGTACACCCTGTGCACGGTTTTCTCGACATCTTTCACGAGTCTGTCGGAATAAATGTATTCGAGGTATTCGGTTGGAATTTTGGCGTGCAAGTCAATCCTCGGCGCCACGTCTATCCCAACGCCGGAAAGTATCTTTACGTAGTAGTTGAAAAGCGTGGACGTTCTCACCCTGTCGAGCTCGAGTATGACCGAGAGCTCGTCAATGAAGCTGTTGAACGAGTCGGACGGCGTTATTACGAGCACGTTTTCCGGCTTCAGTGTCTCGTCGTTGTACATGAGATACGAGAGCCTGTGCAGCATTATCATGGTCTTCCCCGCGCCCGCGACGCCCTGGACCGTGAACTCGTCGTCCTCCGGAAGGGTGATTATCTCGAACTGTCGCTCCTGTATTGTCTCGATTATGTCCGTGACTTCCTGCTTTTCCTTGCGACTTCTGAGTATTTCCTTGAGGTATGGGTCGAAGACTACCTGTTCCTCTCTTCCCGCTATCTCCTCTTCCGTGAGGTAGTCCCTGACGGAGAGATACTCGTTCTGCATGTCGAGAAGCTTTCCGTTTTTCGTCCTTACGGCACGGCGCAGGATTACCTTGTAGTCGTATTCGTTTATGGAGAATTTAAGCTTGCTTTTCTGATAGTATCTTCTCGCGAGCGGGGCGCGCCAGTCGACTATCTCGAGGCTCTCCTCACCCCTCTTGCCTATATAGTAGCTGTTGTACCCCTCTTTGTCATCCTCAACGTCCATCCTGGCGAAATACGTTTCCTCAAAAATCGGCTTGAACGAGTCTATCTTCGCCCTGAGAGAGGCTATCTCGTCGTCGAGTTCGAGAACCCGCACGTATTTGTCCGCGCCGTAATCCGACTGACCCTGAAGCGCGTGTTTTTCCGCAATCGCGTCGTTTATGCTCTTTCTGAGCCTGTTGAGATGCCTGACTTTGAGCATGGAAAGAACGGCGGAGATATGTTTTTTCTCATATTCCGTCTGCACGTCCTCGTCCAGAAGGTCGAGAAAGAACTGCCTGTCCGCGTTCTTTTTGGGATTTACGAGTTCTTTTGCCTCTTCAAAGTTCATTTCCGTGCCCGATTGTCAAACAGATTGTATCAAACCATTATTATAGCAGACATACGCAAAAACACAACACAAAATCAGCGGCTCGCCCCGTCCGGCGCGTATATGTACTCGACATACTCGCAGTCCGACCTTTTTGCCGCCCCGCACATGGCGTCGTACACCTCACGACGGAGTTTTTCCGCCGCCTCCTTTTCCGGAAGCTTTTTATCCGGGAAGAACGGTCCGTCCACGTACAGAATTTTTTTAGGTCTTTTTCCGTGTTTCTTTTTTTTGTACGTCATCGTGTAGGAAAAAACCGGCGTCCCGTATCTCACGGGATAGCGGAAAGAGACCGAGGTGAACGGTCTTATCTTCGTGTACCACTCCCAGATGTGCGCCTCGGGGTACACGGCCACCCATCCGTTTTTTTTGACCGCGTCCTCTATCGCCCCGTAAAAGTTCGGCATGGCGTGGTAGTCGTCCGGAACGGGTATCGCGCCGCCCGCGAGCATGAGATGCCTTATGCCGAAGATGCTGACCGAGTCGGAGTTCACAACCGTGAACGGCTCCCGGGGATAAGCCACAGCTGCCGGGTCGAACGTGTCCGTGAAATACCCCGTGTGGTTGCCGTATATGAACGCGGGGCCATTTCTGTACGGCTTCGTGATGTCTCGGCCCACCACCTTCACCCTGCAGAAAATCTTCAGGACGATGAAGGCTATCGGCGGCATGAGAACTTTTTTGACGAGCCATCTTCCCGCGCGGCCCCAAAAATGCCTCGGAAGATACCGGAAACTTTCCGTGACGGGCTTTCTTTTTATTTTTTGTATGGATTTTTTCGCGAAGTCGTCATTGAGTTCGTCCGTGTAGTAGTACGGCCCCTTTTTCGCCATCTCCTATTCTTCCCCGCCTTCCGCGAACATCGCGACGAACTCCTTCAGTGCGTACGGAAAGTTCATCCCCTTCGCGACCGCGAGACCTATCCCTCTCACGGGAAGCCCCGGGTCTGTGTCCACTATGAAAAGCTCGCCGTTTTTTATCTCCTCCCTCACGTATTCCTCGGGAAGACACCCGACTCCCATCCCGCGGACGGCGAGCCTTATCATGAAGTCCCACGACGCCACCTCGACGTCGGGGATGAACGTTATCCCGAGATTGTCGGTGAACGCCGACAGGGTCTTTCTCTGCACGGTGTTCTGCTCTATCATTAGAAGCGGATACGACGTGAGCTCCTCGAGAGGGACTTTTCTTCCTTTGAGCTCGGAGTATTCCTTCCCCGCGACGAACACGTCGTTGAGAAGAGCCACGGTCTGCATGCAGTTGACGTCGTTGCCTGTTATCGGAAGATTCACGAACCCGACGTCCACCCTGGCTTCCTTGAGCTGCTCCACTGTCTCCGGCGTGGTGCCCGTCACGAGCTCAATCTTGACCTGCGGGAATTTTTCGTGGTATTCGACGATCTTGTCCGGAAGCACGTGCGCGAAGATGGAGTCCGTCGCGCCTATTCTGAGCGTCCCCGTGGGCGTCTGTTGCATCTCCATTATCTTGTTTTCCGCGTCGTCGAGATACTGGAGCGCCTTGTCCACATCCTCCATGATGAGCTTTCCTCCGTGTTCGGTGAGCTCCATCCCCCTGTGCGTCCGGTTGAAAAGAACCGTGCCGAGCTGTACCTCGAGCTGCTTTATCGCCTGGGACACCGCGGGCTGGGATATGTACAGCTGTTCCGCGGCCTTGGTGAGCGACCCGCATTTCGCGACCGCGTAAAATACCTTGTAAAGTTCGAGATTTACCATAATGCAACTCCTTATCTTACCGGCTCTATTTGCCTACGCAGAATTTGTCGAAGACTTCGTCTATTATGCTTTCGCCGGCGGTCTCGCCGGTTATCTCACCGAGTGCCAGCCAGGCTTCGTCTATGTCGAGGGCGACCATGTCCGGGGTGAACGAATCCGCGCCCGCAATCGCGTTTCCGAGACTTAACGCCGCACGTGAGAGTGCCTTCACGTGCCTCTCCTCGCATATCACCACCTCGTCGTCCGCTTTGACCGCGGGAACCCTGGACAGAATCATTTTTTTAAGGTCGTCCAGTCCCTGTCCCTTCGTCGCGGATATGACGCAGTCATACCCTTCGGGAGGATTGTATATGTCCGCCTTGTTGAACACCTTTATGAGCCTTTTTTCATCGCATTCGGGAATGTTCTCCGCCTCACCGTCCGACACGTACACCACGACGTCCGCCGCCGCGATTACGTTTTTCGCTATCTCGATTCCCTTTTTCTCTATCTCGCCGGCCCGTTCTCGGAGCCCAGCCGTGTCGGCGAACTTAAAAAGGATCCCGCCAAGCTCGGTCTCGCCCTCCACGGCGTCCCGCGTGGTTCCGGCCTCGGAGCTCACAATCGCCCTGTCGTAGCCTAGTATGGCGTTTAAAAGCGAGCTCTTGCCGACATTTGGCTTGCCGCAAAGCGCAACACTCACGCCCGAACGGATGACCTTTCCTCTCGGATAGGTCGAGACAAGCTCCTCGAGTGAGGCCTTTATCCCGGCAAGGCGTTCCTTAAAAGGTCCGACGTCGCTTTCCATGACGCCCTCCTCCGGATAGTCCATGTCAACCGCTATCGACGCGAGAATGCTTTTGAGCTCGCCTTGAGCCTTCACCACATTTTCTATCGTCTTGTTCCTGTACAGCGCCCCCGCCGCCTTCAGCGACGCCTCGGACGTCGCGTTTATCATGTCCGCCATGCCCTCGGCCGAAGAAAGTGTGAGCTTGCCGTTCAGAAACGCGCGCTTAGTGAACTCACCGGCCTCCGCGGGACGCGCGCCCAAAGAGAAAGTTCTCTTAAGGACCTCCTCCGCTATGAGTTCGCCGCCGTGGCAGTGGAACTCGACCACGTCCTCGCCGGTAAACGATTTCGGCGCTCTGAAATACACGCACATGCCGTAATCCGTGAATCCTTCGCATTTGATGTGTCCGGGGTACATGACGTTGGGGGTCATGTCATGCGCATTAATTTTAACCGACGGCAGGAACATCCCTTCGGCTATCTCCAGCGGGCTGTCGCCGCTGACTCTTATTATCGCCACCCCGCCGCGTCCCCTTGGGGTGGATATCGCGGATATGTTTTCCATAGCCTTCTGTACCCGACCGATTCCTTTCTGATATAACTTCAGCTTATACTTCTTTAACTCAATTATAGCACGTAAAATTTCAAGTGCAAAC
>JAJQAK010000160.1 GCA_021203845.1 Clostridia bacterium
ATTTCAACACTGATTTATGTAGTTTCAACACTGATTGTTAAAATTTCAACACTGAATTATGTAGTTTTAACACTGATTTTTAAAATTTCAACACTGATTTATGTAGTTTTAACACTGATTACCACGGACGCATAAAAAAATGCAGGCACGCGCGGTCTGCATTTTCCGTAGTCTAAAATATTGAAATTCCGTCAGAAGATTACCTTCCTCGTCACCTCGTCCAAAACCATAGCTATGAAGTCGTCCACGGACAAATCGCATTTTTCATCCGTGCCGCGCTTGTTGACGTTCACGGTGCCCTGTTGCTCCTCCCTGTCGCCGACGACGAGGACGTACGGGTTCTTCTCCATCTTCGCCTCGCGGATCTTGTATCCGACCTTCTCGCTTCTCTGATCCGCCTCGCAGCGGATTCCGGCCGCACGGAGTTTTTCACAGACTTTGTCGGCATATCCCGCGGTCCTGTCGGTTATGGGAAGGACCTTGACCTGATTGGGGGAGAACCAGAGAGGGAACGCCCCGGCGTACTTTTCTATGAGGAACGCTATCGTCCTCTCGTAGCAGCCTATGGAGCTTCTGTGGATGACGTACGCGGTCTTCTTTTGTCCGTCCACGTCGATGTAGTTCATGTCGAAGCTCTCGCCCGCCGCGAAGTCTATCTGTATGGTTATGAGGGTGTCCTCTTTCCCGTGCACGTTCTTTATCTGCACGTCGAGCTTGGGCCCGTAGAACGCGGCCTCGTCGTCCGCCTCGACGTAGTCCACACCCAAATTGTCCAAAATCACCTTCATCATGGCCTCGGTATCGTTCCATGCGGCGTCGTTGTCGATGTACTTGTCGGACTTAACCTTCCCTCTCTTGGAGAAACGGTAGGTCACGTCGCCCCTCATGCCGAGGCAGTCGAGGATGTAGTAGGAAAGGTCGAGACATCTTTTGAACTCGTCCGCGACCTGCTCCTTCGTGCAGATGATGTGTCCGTCGGAGAGTGTGAACTGCCTTATGCGGATGAGTCCGTGCATCTCGCCGGAGGCCTCCTTTCTGAACTCGGTGGCCGTCTCGGAATATCTGCAGGGAAGGTCCCTGTAGGATTTCAAACCGTTCTTGTATATCTGGTACTGGAACGGGCACGTCATGGGACGGAGCGCCATGACTTCCTCGCCCGTGGGGCTCTCGCCGTTCTCGTCTATGTCGTCTATGACGAACATCTTGTCCCTGTAGTGGTACCAGTGCCCGGAGATTTTGAAAAGGTCGGACTTGGACATAAGCGGCGTGCGGGTTATCTGGAATCCGCGCTTTTCTTCCTCGTCCTCTACAAAACGGGAGAGAATCTGGAGCATCTTCGCGCCCTTGGGCATGAGGATGGGAAGTCCCTGGCCCACCACGTCGCTCGTCATGAATATGCCCATCTCGCGCCCGAGCTTGTTGTGGTCGCGCTTTTTGGCCTCTTCAACCTCGGCGAGGTATTCTTCGAGCTGTGCCTTTTTCTCGAACGCCGTGCCGTAGATACGGGTGAGCATCTTGTTCTTCTCGCTCCCTCTCCAGTAGGCGCCGGTAATGGACGTCAGTTTGAACGCCTTGATCTTGCCCGTTGAGGGAAGGTGCGGCCCGCGGCAAAAATCCGTAAAGCTCCCCTGCTTGTAGAACGAGAGAATCTCGTCTTCCGGAAGGTCGGAGATGAGCTCCACCTTGTATTTTTCTTTTTTGTCCTCCATGAACTTTATGGCCTCGGCCCTCGGAAGCTCGAAACGCTCTATGGAGTAGTTGTTCTTTATGATTTTCTGCATCTCGGCTTCGATTTTTTCGAGGTCGTCCTGCGTTATGGGGGTGCTGAAGTCTATGTCGTAATAAAATCCGTTGTCTATGACGGGTCCTATCGCGAGATTGCACGTCGGATAGATGTGCTTTATGGCCTGAGCGAGGACGTGCGCGCAGGTGTGGCGGTAGACGTCGAGCCCTTCCTTGTCCTTGAGCGTGAGAATCTCCACGACGTCGCCCTCGGAAAGCTTGTACGCGAGGTCCCTCGCCTTCCCGTTCACCTTGGCCGCCACCGCGGCACGTGCGAGAGAGTCGCTTACGGCCTGGGCGGCCGCCTTGCAGTCGGCCCCTTCCGCTAAAGCTATGACGCTACCGTTTTTAAGCGAAATGTTCATATGTCCGTACCCCGAAATGTGTATTTTTTTACCGTATTAAAAAAAATAAAAAGCCCCCAAACTCACAGATAGTTTAAGGACGCAAAATTGTATTTCGCGCGGTTCCACCTTAATTGCCGGTCTCCCGGCCGCTCAAATAGAATTGTCCGCAATCTTTTGCGGAAGCGGTTTCCCTCTCCCCTCGCGACGCGCGGCTCACACCGTCCCGCGCTCTCTGAACTCCCTCCGGGTGGTACTTGTCTTCCCGATTGCCAATACATGATAATTCTTTGCGTCCCCGCGTGTCAACCAATAAAGCCGCAAAAAGCCGCGATATTTTCGGCAACATTTATTTGCTAAAAGACATGGTAAAAAAGTATAATTTAGGGGTACTTCGATTTTTTCGGTTCAGAGGATTAAAAAAGTCATGGCCTACACGAATTTCAACGACGTCGAGAAAAAATGGATAAAATACTGGGACGAGCACAAAACGTTCCACACCGACCTCGAGGACTTTTCCAAGCCCAAATACTACGTCCTCGACATGTTCCCATACCCTTCAGGAGCGGGGCTTCACGTGGGGCACCCGGAAGGGTACACCGCCACGGACGTCCTCGCGAGGATGAGGAGGATGCAGGGATACAACGTGCTCCACCCCATAGGGTTCGACAGCTTCGGCCTGCCCGCCGAGCAGTACGCCATAAAGACCGGGAACCATCCCGGGGGATTCACCCAGAAGAACATAGAGACTTTCACTTCGCAGCTCAAGATGCTGGGACTTTCCTACGACTGGACGCAGACCGTCTCAACGTGCGACCCCTCCTACTACAAATGGACGCAGTGGATATTCGAACAGCTTTGCAAAGAGGGTCTCGCGAGATACGTGGACACGCCCGTGAACTGGTGCGAGGAGCTCGGAACCGTGCTCGCCAACGACGAGATAATAGACGGCAAGTCCGAGCGCGGGGGATACCCGGTCGTCCGCCGCAACATGAAGCAGTGGGTCATAGACATTAATAAATACGCCGAAAGGCTCCTCGAAGGTCTGGACGATTTGGACTGGCCGGAACCGAGCAAGGTCGCGCAAAGAAACTGGATAGGTAAATCTATCGGGGCGAACATAGACTTCGGCGTGGACGGCACGGACGAAAAGTTCACGGTCTTCACGACCCGCGCGGACACGCTCTTCGGGGCGACGTACTGCGTCCTCGCGCCCGAACACAAGCTCGTTGACAGAATCACCACCCCCGCACAGAAAGACGAGGTGGAAAGATACAAGGCAATCTGCGCGACGAAGTCCGACATGGAAAGGACCGAGCTCAACAAGGACAAGACGGGGGCCTTCACCGGAGCCTTCGCCGTGAACCCCGCGAACGGCAAAAAAATCCCCATATACATCTCCGACTACGTCCTCACGTCCTACGGCACGGGCGCCATAATGGCGGTTCCCGCGCACGACGACAGGGACTACGCCTTCGCGAAAAAGTTCGGCCTCGAGATAATACAGGTCCTCGAGGGCGGCGACATATCCAAAGAGGCCTACACACAGGACGGCACGCACATCAACTCGGATTTTCTGAACGGCCTCAACAAGCAGGACGCAATAGACAAAATGGCCTCGTGGCTCGATGAGCGTGGCCTCGGCAAAAAGACCGTCACATATAAGCTCCGCGAATGGATTTTCGGAAGACAGAGATACTGGGGAGAACCCCTCCCCGTCGTGCATCTCGACACGGGCGAGGACATGCTCATACCGGAAACGGACCTTCCCGTGGTTCTTCCCGAGATGGACGACTACAAGGCGAAGGGCGGCAACCCTCCCCTCGACAACGCGAAGGACTGGATAAACTGCGAAATAGACGGGAAGAAGGGCAAAAGGGAGTCCACCACGATGCCCGGCTCCGCCGGTTCTTCATGGTACTTTCTCCGCTACTGCGACCCGCACAACGACAAAGAGTTCGCTTCCTACAGGCTTCTCGAGCACTGGATGCCCGTCGACTTCTACTGCGGAGGAAAGGAGCACCTCGTGGGACACCTCCTTTATTCGAGATTTTGGAACAACTTCCTCTTCGACAAAGGATACGTGCCCTACAAAGAGCCGTTCAAAAAACTCTTCCATCAGGGGATGATACTCGGCGAGGACAACGAGAAGATGTCCAAGTCCCGCGGGAACGTCATAAACCCCAACGACATCGTGAGGAACTTCGGTGCGGACGTTCTCAGAATGTACGAGATGTTCATGGGCCCCGTCGCGGACACCAAGCCCTGGAACACCAAAAACATTGAGGGCATAAAAAAATACATCGACAGGATACACAGGCTGTACTTCGAGCTGGACGCGGTAGCGGATGCCGAGAACAAAAACCTCGAAAAGATTTACAACCAAACGGTCAAAAAGATGACCGAGGACTACGAGGCCATGAAGGTGAACACCGCCATATCCCAGGCCATGATATTCACGAACGCCGTATATAAAGAGACAGGCGACGGGAACAAATTCCCGAGAGAGTACGCGGAAGGGTTCATAAAACTTCTCAACCCCGTCATCCCCTTCCTCACGGAGGAGATATGGACGAGCGTTCTCGGACACACGGACACCATAACTTACGAGAAGTGGCCCGAATATGACGAAGAAAAGTGCGCGGAGGAGACCTTTGAGTACGCCGTGCAGGTGAACAGCAAAATAAAAGCGAAAATTTGCGTCCCCGCGGACATCTCCGCGGACGAGATGCGAAAAATAGTCACGGAGGACGACGCGATAAAGCCCCTCTTGGAGGGAAAACAGATCAAGAAGTTCATATTCGTCCCCAAAAGACTCGTGAACATAATCGTGTGACATGGATTACCAGGACAGTTTTTTTGAAGAACCCACATCCAAGCCCCTCGCGGACAGGCTGAGACCCAAGACTTTGGAGGAGTTCTGCGGACAAACCCACCTTCTGGGGGAAGGGAAGGTCCTTAAAAAGTTGATAGAAAGCGACAGCGTCGGCTCCATGATATTCTGGGGTCCCCCGGGCGTCGGAAAGACCACGCTCGCAAGGATTATCGCCAACAGGACCCGCGCCGAATTCATAGACTTCTCCGCCGTGACGAGCGGCATAAAGGAGATAAAGCAGGTCATGGAGCAGGCCGAGCGCGGCAGAAAGATGGGCGTCAAGACCATCCTCTTCGTGGACGAGATTCACAGGTTCAACAAGGCCCAGCAGGACGCCTTTTTGCCGTACGTCGAAAAGGGGAGCATAATCCTCATAGGCGCGACGACGGAAAACCCCTCCTTTGAGGTGAACGGCGCGCTCCTTTCTCGCTGCAAGGTGTTCGTTCTGCAGGCGCTGAAGCCCGAGGAACTCGTCACCCTTCTCAAAAGGGCCCTCACCGACCCTCTCGGATTCGGCAACCAGACGATAGAAATATCCGACGAGCTCATAGAGGCCATAGCGAACTTCGCCGACGGGGACGCAAGACGCGCTCTGTCCACCCTCGAAATGGCCGTCCTCAACGGCACGGTCGAAGGCTCAAAAACCATAGTCACAGCGGAGGACATAGAGCAGTGCACCTCCAAAAAGTCGCTCCTCTACGACAAAAAGGGCGAGGAGCATTACAATCTCATCTCCGCACTCCACAAATCCATGAGAAACTCCGACCCGGACGCCGCCGTCTACTGGCTCGCGAGGATGCTCGAAGCGGGCGAAGACCCCATATACGTCGCGAGACGCGTGACGCGCTTCGCGAGCGAGGACGTGGGACTTGCCGACCCGAGGGCGCTGGAGATTGCCGTCGCCGCATTTGAGGCGTGCAGGCTCATCGGCATGCCTGAGTGCTCCGTACACCTCACGGAGGCGGTCGTGTATATGTCGCTCGCCCCGAAATCCAACTCAATGGAGGTCGCCTACAACACGGCGAAGTCGGACGCTCTCAATATGTTGGCGGAGCCCGTGCCGCTCGTCATACGCAACGCTCCCACCTCTCTCATGAAAGATCTGGGATACGGAAAGGGCTACGTGTACGCGCACGACACGGAGGAGAAACTTTCCGAGATGCAGTGCCTTCCGGACTCCATAAAAGACAGGGTCTACTACGTCCCCACAGAGCAGGGCGTGGAAGGAAGATTCAAACAACGGCTGGAAGAAATAAAAAAGTGGAAAGAGGAAAAACGCAAAAACAACAAATAAGCAAAATCGCGGACAGTCTCCAAGTAAGCTGTCCGCTTTATTTTGTGTCGGACTTTATGCGACATGATGACTGTACATCCGAACGTAACTTTGGCACAAAAATACAAATCACGATTTGACAAATCACGTTTATTTTTTGTGAAGATTGACTTTTGCATTGACAACACATATAAATGGTTGTATTATATTTGCAAATCACGATTTGACAAATCACGATTTGCATATGTATTAAAGGTGAAATTCCATGTTCATAGGCAGAGAAAACGAGCTTGAATCCCTGAATGATTCATACAAAAGCAACAAGGCCGAATTTATCGCCATCTACGGAAGACGGCGTATCGGAAAAACCGAGCTGATAACCCAATTTTGCAAAGACAAACCAACCATCTTTTATTCATGTTCCGCCTATCCGGACAGTGAGCAACTGAAAGATTTTTCCGAAGCCGTATTGTCTTATTCGCCTGAATATTATACTATATCACCTTTTGCCGACTGGAAAAGAGCGTTCACATTCTTAAGCCAGATAAAATCGGACAAAAAACTTGTCGTGGCGATAGATGAATTCCCGTACATGGTCAGCTCAAACAAAAGCATTCCCTCCGTACTGCAAAATTTATGGGATCATACGCTGAGGAACTGCAACATAATGCTGATAATCTCCGGAAGTTCGATAAGTTTTATGGAAGACGAAATCCTCGGACAGCAGACACCCCTGTACGGAAGACTCACCGGGATATATAAACTCGCCCCTCTGCCGTATACCGATGCAATCAAATTTTTTCCGTCATACTCGGATGAAGACAAGATGATTGCATATTCGATTCTCGGAGGGGTACCCTACTACCTCACACAGTTCGATCCCTCTTTATCGATTGAAAACAACGTAAAGAAAAGTATATTAAAAAACAACAGCATACTGTGCAACGAGGTCGAGTTTCTCATACGTGAAGAACTGAGGGAACCGGCCGTATATAACCTGATTATTTCGGCGATAGCGACGGGCTGTAACACAAATGCGGAAATTTTTTCAAGAACACAGATAGAGAACAGGACTCTCAGCGTTTACATCAAAAAACTCATAGATTTGGGAATAATAAAAAGAGAGTATCCCGTGCTTACTTCCGCTACAGACAAGGAGAGAAGTTCCAAAGGCAATCTGATTCTGTGCGACAACTTCTTTCGTTTCTGGTACGCGTACGTCAATAAAAACAGATCACGTTTGGGAATGGGTGACACGGACGGCGTATGGGAGGACGAAATAGAGGAAAATTTACACCATTTCGCTTCAAAAATTTTTGAGAACATATGTATCGAGTATATGTACATTCTCAATATGCGCAAAAATCTGCCGTTCCGTTTCAACGAAATCGGCCGCTGGTGGGGAAATGTCAGGACACGTGACAACAACGGAAAGATTTCATCGCACACGGAGGAAATCGACATGCTGGCCAGCGACAGAGACGGGAAAAGATATATCATAGGTGAATGCAAATTTACAGCGTCTCCGTTTGATATGGGACAGTATAAAAGTCTCCAAGCAAAGCTATCCATCGACGGCGAAATCTACTACTATCTCTTCTCTTTAAACGGGTTCAACGATGCGGTCACAAAAGAGAGCGAAAATAACCCGCACATCACGCTCGTAACGCTTTCCGACGTCCTCTCCGTGTGACACGTCTTCCAGCCCGGAAGAACAGACAACCGCATCAAAACATCATGAAACAGCGGGTAGAGCCTATGGTCCTACCCGCTTAAAGTCTACATCAAAATTTGTGGAACTAAATTGCCGGAATTTGTGGAACTAAATTGCCGGAATTTGTGG
>JAJQAK010000073.1 GCA_021203845.1 Clostridia bacterium
TTTCATTATACGGCACGTCACGAAAAAACGCAACACCGAAAATTCAGCCATATGAAGCCATGAAAAATTTGCGCAAAAAAACTTCGACGAGGTTTCGGCCCCGCCGTTTTTTATGTGCCGTCAGATATATTTCTTGAGGCTGTCGAAGTTTTCCGCGAACTCCTCCGCGCCGTACGCTTCGAGGTGTTCCCTTGTCCTGTAACCCCACAGAGCGCTGACGCACCTGACTTTCGCGCGTCCCGCGGTCTCGACGTCGGTCTCCCCGTCCCCGACGAAAAGCGCCTCGTCCGGGGACAAGCCGAACCTATCCAGCGTGGAAAGAGCGCCTTCCGGGTCGGGCTTGAGGGGAAGTCCCTCCCTTGCGCCAATGAGGCAGTCGAAGGAGTATTCCGACAGATATTGCCGACAGACGTTTTCCGTCGCCTTCTGCGGCTTGTTCGTCACCACGGCGAGCTTTATACCCCTCCCTTTCGCGAATCTCAGAAATTCGTCCTCGCCGTCGAAAAGACGTGTGAGTGAGTTGTCGCAGACTGCGAATTTGGGAATATAGTCGGAAAGCACTCTTTCGACGAAATCGTCCCTTCCCTTCACGGCCCTCTCGACGAGCTTTCTCGCCCCGTCGCCTATGAACCTTTTTGCCTCTTCCGGGGTTATCCCCGGGAGACCGTACGCGGAAAGACACTCGTTGAGAAGCTTCCGTATGTCGGGGGACGTGTCGAGAAGCGTCCCGTCCAGATCGAATAAAATCGCCTTAACCATGTCACATCTCGTCGGGGACCTCTATCCCGAGAAGGTACATGGCGTTCTTGAGCACTCTGTGAACCGACCACGTGAGAGTGAGTCTGAACATCCTGGTCGTCTTTTCCGGGGCCGACAAAATCTTGCAGTCTATGTAGAACTTGTTGAATTTCTGGGACAGCTCCACGGCGTATCTCGCCACGCAGCTCGGCTCGTATTTTTCGGCCGCCTCTTTGACGACGTCGGAAAAATCACCCAAAAGCTTTATGAGCTCGTATTCGGAGGGCTCCAGACTGTCGGCAGTCACCCAGGGGAAATCCCCGGGATTGAGCCAAACGGGTTTTCCCGTCTTCTTTACCTTCTTCGCGAATTTTTCGTACAGTTCGTGGGCGTCGCCCTTTTCAAGCACGGAGTTTGCTCTCGCGCAGGTGTACTGCACGTAGACGCTCGTCTCGCCCTCGAAGGAGAGCACCTTGTCGTAGGAGAACGTAATGTCCTTTATCCTCGCGTTGTAGAGAGCGCCGAATATCACGGCCCCCACCCCGACCTGCTCCGCGGTCCATTTCTTGCTTATAAGGTTCGGATTCTTTTCGTTTATGACGTCGTAAGCCTTTTCGACGCATTTGTCTATGACGTCCTCGAGCCACACGACCCTGCCCTGACGCGTGGACATCGACCCGTCCTCCATGCTGACCATGCCGAACGCGACGTGAACCATGTCCTTCGCCCAGTCGTACCCCATGAGCTCCAGCACCTTGAAGATCTGCTGGAAGTGAAGATTCTGCTGATACGCCACGACGTAGAGGCACTTTTCGAAGTCGTACGTGTTCTTCCTGTAGAGCGCCGCGGCGAGGTCCCTCGTCGCGTACAGCGACGCACCGTCGGAACGGAGAATGAGACAGGGAGACATGCCGTACTCCTCGAGGTCGACTATCTTCGCGCCGTCGCTTTCCTTGAGAAGGCCCTTTTCTTCGAGCCTGTCTATGACGGGTTGCATTTTGTCGGAGTAAAATCTTTCGCCGTTGTAGCTGTCGAACCTCACGTGGAGTCTCGCGTATATCCTGTCGACGTACTCGAGCGTCATCGATTTGAACCAGTCGAAAAGCTCGTTCGCCTCTTTGTCGCCGCTCTCTATGAGGCGGAAGTACTCCCTCGCCTCGGCCTCCATCTCCTCCGTGGCCTCGCTGTTGAAGCGTACGTACAGGTCGTTCACGGCGTGAATCCCGCCCTTTTCGACCTCCTCCTTCACTCCCCAGTGCTTGTAAGCGCATATGAGTTTCCCGAACTGCGTCCCGTAGTCGCCGAGATGGTTTATGCCGACCACCTTGTATCCGAGGAAATCGTAGATCCTGTAGAGCGCGCCGCCTATGACCGTCGAAGAAAGATGTCCTATGTGGAAAGGCTTCGCAATGTTGACGGACGAATAGTCTATGCATATCGTCCGGCCGTATCCTTCGTCGGACGCCCCGAAACATGAGCCGTAGCTTACCACCATGTTCAGCACCTGGTGCGCGAGCCACTCCCTGTCTATCGTGAAATTCACGTATCCGTTCACTGCGGCAACGCCCTTGACGACATGGTCGCATTTAAAATTCGACGCAATCTCCTCGGCTATCGCGGCGGGGGATTTGTGCATGGTCTTCGCGAGTTTGAAGCACGGAAGCGCGAAGTCACCCATGGAACTGTCCGGGGGACAGCATATCATCTCGGCGACGTCCTTCGTGTCCATGCCTTCGAGATTCAGCATGCCGGCTATGTGTTTGATGTAATGTACTTTGTAGCCCATATATTTGTGTCCTATTTGTTTTGATTTCTGACTAATTTGTTATATAATTTACTCAAACGAAATTTGAGGTGACTTTCATGAAACTCGGAGTCATTGGCCTTCCCAACGTGGGAAAATCGACGCTCTTCAACGCCATAACCAAGGCCGGCGCGGAAATGGCCAACTACCCTTTCTGCACGATAGAACCCAACGTCGGCGTCGTGGCCGTTCCGGACGAGAGACTCGACGCTCTCGCGAAGCTCTATGAAAGCAAGAAGGTGACGCCCGCCGTCGTGGAGTTCGTGGACATAGCGGGACTCGTAAAGGGCGCGTCCAAAGGCGAAGGACTCGGCAACAAATTCCTCTCGCACGTGAGGGAGTGCGACGCGCTCGTGCACGTCGTGAGATGTTTTGAGGACTCCAACATAACCCACGTGAGCGACACGATAGACCCGGAAAGCGACATCGCCACCATAAATCTCGAGCTCATACTCTCCGACATGGAGGCCGTGGAAAGAAGGACCGACCGTATCAAAGCCGCGGCCCGCGGAGGAGCCAACAAGGAGGCGCGCGCGGAATACGATTTTTTGGAAAAGATATACGCCCACCTTTCCGCGGAGAAACCCGCGAGGCTCTTCGATGTTACAGAGGACGACAGGACGTTCTTCGACGCGCTGAACCTTCTTTCGGCGAAACCCGTCATCTACGCTGCGAACATATCCGAGTTCGACATGGGCAAGGGCGATGGCGACATACCGCTCGTCGTGAAAGTAGAAGAAATAGCCGAAAATGAAGGCAGCGATGTGCTCGTGATATGCGCAAAGACGGAGGAGGAAATCTCCGAGATGGACCCCGTGGACGCCGCGATGTTTTTGGAAGAGCTCGGCCTCGAGGAAAGCGGGCTTCAGAGGCTCATCAAAAAGTCCTACACCCTTCTGGGGCTCATATCCTTTCTCACCGCCGGCGAAAAGGAGACGCGCGCGTGGACCATCAAAGCCGGAACCAAGGCCCCCCAGGCCGCGGGAAAAATACACAGCGACTTTGAAAAGGGCTTCATCCGCGCGGAAGTTTGCGACTTCGACACTTACATGTCGTGCGGCGGATACAACGGCGCGAGGGAGAACGGAAAACTCCGTTCGGAAGGCAAAGACTATGTCATGAAGGACGGCGACGTCGTATTATTCAGGTTCAACGTCTAAAATGACTTTACACGGAAAACAAAACATGCTATATTATTAACATGTTTCGCAGGTGTCGCCTAGCGGTATGGCGTCAGCTTCCCAAGCTGATTTCGGCGGGTCCGACTCCCGTCACCTGCTCCACAAGGCCTCATTTCGAGGTCTTTTTTTGTCGGCGCATGTCCCGCTTTTCTTCCTTAAGACGTATTCTGACGTCTTTTTTTTCTGCCTTTTCCTTTTTCTTTCCTTCTTTCACGTAAGCTTTGAGCTCCGCGAACATGGCTTTTTCGCCCTTTTCGGAAAGAAGCGAGAGAAAATGATCGAGCCTTGCCGCGGTGTCGGGATGCATGCCCCCTATGTCGGTCCTCTTTCTGTAATACTCGAGAGGCGCGCTGTCCGTGTACTCTTTTTTCATGTATATCTTGGACGCCGCGACGCGGTCGCACACCATCTCGGCGAAATACACGCACGGCATGTCCACGAACACCCTCTCGCCCTGTTCTTTCCCGTTCCATTCGTTCCAGTATTCGAAGTGGTGTTTGTTTCTGCCCTTGTGGTGAAGCCACGCGGCGGAGTATCCGTAGACCTCCCTCTCCCTCGCCTGCGGCGACCTGTTCCCCTGATAGAACTTAACCCCCGGGAAAAACTCGGCGGGCGAGTACTTCGACCAGTCGTGCATGAGTCCCCTCCATATGAGGCCCGCCTTGAAACAATGCCGCATGACGGTGTTCCTGTGCTTGGTTATCGTATGAAGATGTCCGAATAATTTGCCGCTCATATCTCTATCGTAAGACCGTCGTAGGCGGCGATGACACCGTAATCGCACTCCATTTGTGCGAGAATCTTCGCGGACGGCGCGGAGTTGTGGGAAAAGTGCGTCACGATAAACTTTGTGTCGGCGGCGAAAAGGCCCCTTTCCGCGAGGGCGTCCCTTATAAGGAGGTCGTCGGGAAGACCCATGTGTCTCGCCGCGTTTTTGGATTTATCCGCCACAAAGGTGCAGTCGAAGGCGACCGCGCCGACCACGGCGCCTTTTTCAACCAGGAAATCCAGATTTTTGAGGTCGAAGGGCCCGGTGTCGTAAAGATGAAGATATCCCCTGCCGCCGTCTTTTTCCACGTAAAAAAGCATGCACTGTTCTCTTGGGGAGTGCACCGCGGGAAGGGTGAGCACCCTGTAAGGTCCGAGAACGTATTCTCCAAACGGCTCTATCCTCACAAGCTCGAACCCCGATGCCGTCTCTTCGTCCATCTCCCGTCTCGTGCATTCGTCGAAAACGTCCATGACCTCCGAGTTTCCGAGCACCGTTAGAGTCTTTTCGAGGAACTTCGAATTTCTGGAATACTTTGACCCGCGCAGACAGAAGTCGTGTGCGTAAAAATGGTCCATGTGCGAGTGCGTGACGAGAAGATACTTGAGCCCGGAATAATCGAGTCCGTGCTCCACGGCGTGCATGTACGCGTCCGAAGGAAAATCCACGGACATGACGTCGTCTATGTACACCTGAGAACGCGACCTTCTGAGCGCTTTGTCACGCCTCGCCGCCTCGCAGACCTCGCAGTTGCAGAACACCGCGGGAATTCCCTCCGCCGCGGCGGTTCCCAAAAACCTTATCTTCATGATTTTGTAGTAAATAAGCAGGGGAAACCCTGCTTTTCTTAAATTTCGTACATGACGGTCACGGGGCCGTCGTTGTGCTGGTCTATCTGCATGTCCGCGCCGAACACTCCCGTCTTCACGATGAGTCCTTCTTTTTCCAGGCACTCGCGGGTCATCTCGTAGAGCTTTCTCGCTCTGTCCGGTTTTTCCGCCGAGGAAAAATCGGGTCTGTTGCCTTTGGAAAGATTTCCGCAGAGCGTGAACTGGGACACCAGAAGAATCTCGCCTCCGGCGTCTTTGACGGAAAGGTTCATCTTCCCCGCATCGTCGGAAAAAATCCTGAGGCCCGAAACCTTTCTCGCGACCTTCGCGGGCATGTCGTCCGTGTCTCCCTCCTTCACGCCGAGATAGAGGACGAGGCCGGAGGGAATCTCGGACACGAGAGCGCCTCCGACGTACAGCGAGGTTTTCCCGGTTCTTTGGACAAGGGCGTACATTGTCAGCCCTTGGAGACTCTGGACATATACTCGCCGGAACGCGTGTCTATGCGGATTATCTCGCCCTGGTCTATGAACATGGGAACCTTGATGGTGGCCCCGGTCTCGAGTACGGCGTTCTTCATGGCGTTGGTGGCGGTGTTGCCACGGACGCCGGGTTCGCACTCGACTATCTGAAGCTCCACGAAGTTGTCGGGCTCCACCGAGAAGGGCTTGCCGTTGAGGGAACGCACGGTGACCTCGTCGTTCTCTTTGATGTACTTGAGGGCGTCCTCCACCTGCTCGTGATCGAGACTTATCATGTCGAAGGTGTCGGGATCCATGAAATAATAGAAGTCGCCGTCGTTGTACGAGTACGTCATCTTCTTGGTCTCGACTTCCGCGAGCTCAAGTTTTGCGGAGGGGTTGAACGTCATGTCGGTCAGAACCTGCCCCGTGACGACGTTTTTGAGCGTGGCCCTTACGAACGCGGCGCCCTTCCCGGGCTTCACATGCTGGAAATCTGTCACGGTGTAAACGCCTTTTCCGTTGTACTCGAATGTTGAACCTTTGCGGATGTCTCCCGCGAGCATTGATGCCATGATAAATATCTCCTTATGGTTATCTATACGATTATGAGTTTCTTGTCTGATTTCGTCACGCGCTGCGCCCGGCCGCCAACGAGAACGAGCGTGTCCTCGATTCTGATGCCGTAGCCGCTTTCGAAATACACGCCGGGCTCGTCGGAAAAGACCATGCCGTCCTTGAGAACGTCGTCCGACGAGGGGGAAAGTCTCGGCGCCTCGTGTATGTTGAGTCCGAGCCCGTGTCCGAGGGAGTGCGTGAAGTATTTGTCGAGGCCGTATTTCGCGAGATGGTCTCTTGCGAGGGCGTCGGCCTGTTTCCCCGTCATGCCGCTTCTTATCCCGTCAAGGGCGATAAGCTGGGAATCGAGAACAATTCCGTATTTTTCCTTGAAGTCCTCGTGCTTCCCGTCGTCCCCGAAAAGGAACGTCCTCGTCGAATCCGAGCAGTATCCGTGATATTTGCAGCCATAGTCTATGAGCACGACGTCGCCGAACTTGAGCTTTCTGTTTCCGGTCTCGTAGTGCGGCATGGAACCGTTCGGCCCGAAGCCCACTATGGTGTCGAAGGACGTCCCCGAGGCACCCATGGCGCGCATGTAATACTCGAGCTCCGCCGCGGTCTCGGTCTCCGTCATGCCCTCCTTTATCGTCCCGTACAGCTTTTCTATCGCCTTGTCGGCTATGTCGCATGCGACGGAGATGTTTTCGAGCTCCGCGTCGGACTTCACGCACATGGCGTCTATTATCGCTTTGGAGCTGTCGACTATTTCGTAGCCTCTTTTTACGAGCTCGTTGTACACGGGCGCGAGGGTCATCTCGACGGGTATGGCTACCGATTTGTAACCTTCAAGCAGGGAGTACGCCGTGGCGCCCCGCTCGAAAAGCACGACCTCGATGTCGGTGTCGGCGAAATACTTTCCGGCGGCCTCCGTGTACCTCGTGTCGGTAAAAAACCTCGTGCCGTTTTTGTCGGTCAGAACGTAGCCGAACTCCGCCTCGAATCCCGTGAGATAACGTCTGAGGTCCGCCTGTTCCGTCAGCACGGCGTCCGCCTTGAGGCCTTCATATAATTTCTGAGCGTTTGATTTCATGTCTAAATCTTACCAAATTCTCGCTTTTCTGTCAATTGCTGAGCCCGAAATAGCAGTCCTTCATGTACTTCGCGTCCTCGGCCTGCGTCCCCGCGGACTCGGTGACGATGTACGGTTCGAGTTTCGTCATTTTAAGCGCCTCCATGAGCGGCTCGCACTCGGGACCGTATTTGTCGTCCGCGAAAGTGAGGTGCCTCACCTCGCCCTTCGGGCCGTACTCTATCTTGGAAAAATGCACGTGGAAGTTTTTCATCTTCTCGTAGCCGAGCTCGGAGACCATGTAGTCGAGTCTTTCTTTGTAGTCGTCCGTGGTTTTGAGGCTACCCTGCTCCCTCGCGTTGACGTGTCCGAAGTCCACGCACGGAACGAATATTCTGTCTATTTTGCATAGCTCCACTATTTCCTCTATCGTCCCTATCTGCGCGAGCTTTCCCATGGTCTCCGGACATATCATCACGTCGTCGAGGCCCTGTTCGTATATTTTGTCTCTCAGGATTTTGAGCCTGTCCGCCGTGAGGTTCACGGCGTCGCGTCTTTCCGCCTTCCCCTGCGCCGCGGGGTGGAAGCAGACCCTGTGCGACTGAAAAAGCTTCGCGTACCTCGCGCTGTTTA
>JAJQAK010000077.1 GCA_021203845.1 Clostridia bacterium
ACGAAAAAACAAAAGAGCACACCTGCGAGATAAAAAGAGTCCCGGTGTAGTTTCATGGAAAAAAGACGAGGCCGGGCCGCATCGCCCAGCTTTTCTCATGTCCGTCGAAACCATGAATGCGGTATACTTAATTCATGTAACGCCCATATGTCACAAAAGAGGCAGTCAATGAAGATAATTCACACGGGAGACGTTCATCTCGGGTCCGCCATGAACTCTGCGGGGGACCCAAAGGTTACGGCAAAACTCAAAAGAGACCTTGTAGATTCCTTCAAGGACCTCGCGAAGTACGCGGAAAAAGAGGGAATCCGCGTCGTCATGCTCTCGGGGGACGTTTTCGACAAAGACTTCCCCGCGGCGGAGGAAAGGCAGGTCTTTTACGACGTCGTGCGCTCCCTTCCTGGCACCGACTTTCTGTATCTCAAGGGAAACCACGACGCACTCTCATCTGCGGAGGGCGCGCCCCAAAACATCAGATTCTTTTCGGAAAACGAGTGGACGGCGTATCGCTACGGAAACGTCGTCATATCCGGCCGAGAGGCGGGAAAATCGCAGGTCTACGGGCAAAGCGCTTACGACGAGTTGTCCCTCGACCCCGCTTTTGTCAACATAGTCATGATGCACGGAAATACATACAACGGGAATGTGAATCTTTCCGCTCTCAAGGGGAAAAACATAGACTATCTCGCTCTCGGTGACATTCACAAAATCGACGGAGGAGAAATAGACTATCGCGGCAAATGGCAGTACTGCGGGTGTCTCATGGGAAGGGGTTTCGACGAGACGGGGGAGCACGGCTTTTTCGTCTACGACACCGACAAAAAGGCGCAGAGCTTCGAGCCTCTTACGAGAAACGTCATAGAGGAGACAGAAGCTGACGTCACCGGGGCTACGAGCTTTTTCGACGCGGCCGGAAAGGTAAAGGCCGCGGTGACAATGGATTCTTCCCGCATGTACAGGATAACCCTCACGGGAACCGTGGAAAAGACAGTGGACATCGACTCCCTGGAAGAGGACGTTTCGCACGAGCTCAAAGGCGCGTGCCTTTTCGCGAGCGTCGTAAGCCGCGCGCGATACGGGATAGATTACACGGCGTACGAAGGCGACAGAGGCCTTCGCGGAAGGTTCGTGAAGCTCGTAAGGAAAAGCGGATACACGGACGAGGAAAAGGATAGAATCCTCGCGTACTTTTTCGCGGCGCTCGGAGGCGACAAATGAAACTCATAAAGGCGAGAATAGACGGCTTCGGGGCGGTGAGAAACAAGACGATAGAATATGCGGAGGGACTCAACTCCGTCTGCGAGCAGAACGGGTTCGGCAAAAGCACCGAGTCGGCGTTCATAAAGGCCATGCTCTTCGGCCTCGAGGAGCGGGACAAGCAAAGCGTTCTCACGGACAGGAGGCATTTCTTCCCGGGGAAGGGCGTGCCCTTCGGCGGATACCTCGAGCTCGAATACGGCGGGGATACCTACAGGATAACGAGAAGCTTCGGGGAAAAACACGCGGGCGACAGGGAAATGCTCACTAAAAACGGCGTGGACGTAAAATGGGATATGTGCCCCGACCTTTTCGGCACCGCCGACGCGGACTCTTTCATGCGCACGCTTTCCGTGAACGCCGCCGACATAGACGTCCGCACGACGGACGGCATAAACGCGAGACTTATGGGAATTGCGCAGGGCGGCGAGAGCGACGACAGGGTGGCTCCGGCACTTACGGCACTCAAAAAAAAGGAAAAAGACGCGAAGGGGAAAGCCGCGTCCGCGGGCGCGGATGTAACGAGGCTCGAGGGCGAGATTTACAGAAAGCAGGTCCTTTTTGATTCGCTCCCCCAGATGATTGAGGAGCGGGACCTCGCGAAAAAAGAGAGGGACGCCCTCGCGGAAAAAATGGAGACCTTCCGCGCCGCGGAGTCGGTCGGAAAGGACTGGGCAATATACGACTCGTACCTCGCGAAGGCCAGAGAGGAAAAAGGGGTCTGCACTCTCATAGAGGAAAGGTACGCGCACGGCGTCCCGACGGAGGCGGAGCTCGACGAAACTTACGACGCCCTCGCCGCCGAGAAGAGCGTAGGTATGGGTCTCGTCATGTCGGAAAAAGACACGGAGAGGCTGGAGGTACTCTCCCGCGCATTTTCGGGCGGCATTCCCGGCGGGGACGAGCTGAGAGAGCTCGACGCCCGCATTTCGGCATACGCGCAAAAGGACGCGGAGTACCGGAGCTCTCTTAACCGCCAGTACGTCGGAAGGGACAGGGAGCTTTTGGACAGGTTCGGGACGAAAAACCCCGGGGCGGGATTTACGGAAAAACTGGACGGCGCTCTTTCGGCGTATAACGAAGCGGAAAGGGAGCTTTCCGTCGCGAAGAGCACAGGCGTCGTCGCCGTGTCCGAAACCACGGCTTCCGTAAAGAGCCATAGGTCCGTGCTTTTTGTCGCGCTTCTTATCGTTTCCGCCGTAATTCTCATCGCCGGCGTGGTGCTCGCCGTAGCGGTGGACGGCTTTCTCGTCGCGGGGCTCATAACAGCCGCGGCGGGCCTCGTCGCGCTCGTCATCTTCCTCATTCTCTACATAAACTCCAAATCGGCGGGAACGCAGACTGCGGCCTCGCCCGCGAGGTATTCGGAAGGGCTTGATGCGCTTACAAATAAGAGGGACGCGGCGTACAGACATCTCGTGTCGCTCATAGCTCCCTATTCTACGAATCCTTCCGCGGACATCGCCGAGTGCGTTTTTACGGTCAAAAAAGACTATGGGGACTACACCGAGCTTTTGTCCGAAAGCGACAGGGCAGGGAAAGAAAGGGTGGCACTCGCGGACGGGGTGAATCGCATGAAGTCCGAAATAGATTCTTATTTCGCCGCCTACGGGATACCCGCCGGGGACGTAAACGAAATGCGGACGCGCCTTATAGCCGACATGACGGAGTATAGGACGCTGAAGGACACTGCGGAGGGCGTGAAGCAAAAAAAGGAAGATGCGAAAAGGGCCTTAGCGGACCAAACGAGGCTTGTGGACGATTTTTGCTCTAAATACGGCTTTCGCAGGGAAGATCTTTTAGCGAAAAAGGACAGGATAAGGGCGGACGCCAAAAACTACCGTGCCTCAAAAACCCAAATGGAGGGGTACGAGAAAGACGCCGAGAGCTTCAAAGAAGAGAGCGGGCTTATAGGCGAGAGACCGCTCGTCAGAGAGTCGGCGGAGAAGTTGAGCGAGACGGAGCTTAAATACAACAATGCGTGCGAAAGGTATCTCGGCTTGGAAAGAGACATCGCCGCGGCGGAGGCCGAGACGGGGGACCTCGAGGGGCTTAAAACAGAAAGGGACGCGCGCAGGGCGGATCTCACCAAACACTCCGAGACGGAGAAACTTCTTTCCGCCTGCCAGGAATTTTTGACACAGGCCGACGCGGAACTTCGCGCCGACTACATAAGGCCCGTGCAGGAGGGTTTCGACGGGTACGCAAAAAAGTACGAGCTCGCGACGGGGAAGACGGTCGAGATAAGACACGACGCCAAGAGCGACTTCAAGACAGAGGTCACGCAGGGCGGCGTCACTCTCACGGACGCGCAGTTGAGCTCCGGCGAGAGGTCAATCCTCGCGTATCTTTTCCGGATGGCGCTCATAGAGCGGATGTATCCGGACGAAAAGCCGTTCATAATTTTGGACGACCCGTTCGTGAACCTCGACGAGGGGAACTTCGAGAAAGTCACCGGACTCGTAAAAGACGTCGCGGGCAGCTTCCAGACGCTTTATTTCACGTGCCACGCGTCGCGGCGCATAGACTAAATCAAGGGAGAAAATATCATGCAGAACCAGAGAGTGTTGGTGCTCGATTTCGGCGGACAGTACAACCAGCTCATAGCGAGGCGCATAAGGGAGCAGAGCGTATACTGTGACCTCGTGCCGGGCGACATGAGCGTGGAAAAGATAAAGGAATACGGCCCCATAGGGATAGTTTTCACGGGCGGACCGAACAGCGTGTACGACGAGGGGAGCCCCATGGTGGACAAAGAGATATTCTCTTTGGGGATTCCTATCCTCGGCATATGCTACGGCTGCCAGATGATGGCGTACCTTCTCGGCGGGACCGTGGAGAAGGCGGAAAACAGCGAATACGGCAAGGCGGACGTGGAGTATTCCCCGTCGCCGCTCCTTTCCGGCATGCCCCCAAAGGCCGTCTCGTGGATGAGCCACACCGACAGGATAACCAAGCTTCCGGAAGGATTTACAAGGCTCGCGAAATCCGCCGACTGCCCCTTCGCGGCCTTCGGGGACGAGAAAAGAAAGCTTTACGGCGTGCAGTTCCATCCCGAGGTGCAGCACACGGAAAACGGGACGCAGATTTTAAGAAACTTCGTGTACGGCGTCTGCGGCGCCACAGGCGACTGGACCATGAAGGGTTTTGTGGAAAGGAAGGTAGCGGAGCTTCGCGAAAAGATAGGGGACAAAAAGGTTCTTTGCGCCATGAGCGGAGGCGTGGACTCGGCCGTGGCCGCGGCGCTCCTTCATAAAGCCGTGGGCGACAATCTCATATGTGTGTTCGTGGACCACGGGCTTTTAAGGAAATACGAGGCCGACGAGGTCATGAATGTCTTCAAAGACGGGATGGGCATGAACCTCATAAAGGCGGACGACGGCAAGATCTTCCTGGAAAAGCTCAAGGGCGTCACCGACCCCGAGAAAAAGAGAAAGATAATAGGAGAGCAGTTCATAAGGTCGTTCGAGAAGGTCTCTAAGCAGATAGGCGCGGTGGACTATCTCGTGCAGGGTACCATATACCCCGACGTCATAGAGAGCGGAAAGGGCAAGAGCGCCGTCATAAAGAGCCACCACAACGTAGGCGGCCTTCCCTCCGTCGTGGACTTCAAGGAGATAATAGAGCCCCTTCGGGACCTTTTTAAGGACGAGGTAAGGGGCGTCGGATTCGAGCTGGGCCTTCCCAAGTCGGTCGTCATGCGTCAGCCGTTCCCCGGACCCGGGCTCGCCATCCGCATCATGGGCGAGGTCACGGAAGAAAAACTCGAGACGCTCCGCGACAGCGACTACATTTTGAGGGAGGAGATAGCCAAGGCCGGTCTCGACGAGAGCATCTGGCAGTACTTCACGGTGATTACGAACAGCAAGACCGTAGGTGTACAGGGGGACTTCAGAACGTACGAGAACGTCATCGCAATCCGCGCCGTAACTTCCCTCGACGCCATGACTGCGGACTGGGCGAGGATACCGTACGACGTTTTGCAGGTCATCTCCAACAGAATCGTGAATGAGATCGGACACGTGAACCGGATTGTCTACGACATAACGAGCAAGCCGCCCGCGACGATTGAGTGGGAATAGCGTTTACTTTTTTCTTTTTTGTGATATGCTAAGGTGAAGGGTGGAATTGATTCGTCCGGCAAGCAGATTTGAAACGTAGGATGGCGATGTTATGGCAGAGGTATCTAAAAGTACTCAAGATATTATAAATTATATAGTTGCGTGCGTCAGTGAGTTTGCGGACCGTTACAATTTGAGCCGTGTGGACGCATATATATTTTTGAGGGACTACAAGGGGTTAGAGTATTTACAGAAATTCTATTATGTGGAACATCTTTGCTCATTCGATGAAACCGTGGACGCACTGACCATTATTTGCAAAAAACATGGGGGCAGCGTATCGTGACACTGTATCATGGATCTTATGTGGAGATAGAGGAAATAGATTTACTGAAATGCAGTCCATATAAAGATTTCGGCCGCGGTTTTTATACAACTGCTTTTGAGGAACAGGCAAAAACATTTGCCTCGAGAAAAACCGAGCTTGAAGGCGGCGCCCCTACAATCACGATATATGAGGTCCCGGACGATTTGCTCCAAAAGCCCGAGTTGAATGTACGTGTGTTCGAAGACATACCGAGCACCGAGTGGGCCGTTTTTGTAACAAACAACAGGAACAGAAATTTTAAGGATTACGCAAATCCGGAATGCAACCTCGACAACAAGTATGATATCGTCGTCGGCCCCGTCGCAAATGATAATGTGGGATATACAATCCGTAATTTTTTTAGGGGTGACAGGGATCTGGGTTATTTGTTGAGACAATTTGACTACGGCAAACTTACAAATCAAATTACCTTCCATACGGAGAAGGCTTTGAGTTATATGAAAAAGGTTGGTGTTTTGTATGACTGATAAGCAGGAATTGATGATAGAATTTACGACGCAAGATATGGTTGCGTATCTAATGGAAGACTATGGGCTTGATATGGCGAAGGCATTTGATGTTGTGTTTACATCGAATACGTATAAACAGCTCGAGAATTTAAAGACGGGGCTGTATTTGGAAGAATCCCCCTATACTTATGAGTATCTAAAGAAGGAGCCTGATTTTTTGGCACGTGTAAACAGCAAGTAGAAAGGATTATCACATTGTTTCCTGACGGGTAATCTTCCGCAATAACCAGATGCTGTAAGGCGATATAGCGACTGTATTTTTCTCTATAATTGCAAATTTCGGCAAAAAAATTTCTCTATAATTGCAATTTTGGATCGAATTTTTTCTCTGTAATTGCAAAAAAGTCTTGAAATATTTCGTTGCCCGACGTATAATTCCGTATGACGAGGTGACGACATGGAAAGACTCATAACGGAAGACATCAAACGGTGGTACGACGAAAACGTAAACGTATGTCTGCTTATAGACGGGGCGAGACAGGTCGGGAAGACGTATATCGTCCGTGAATTTGCGAAGAAATACTGCAAGAGTTTCGTGGAAATCAATTTGCTTGAGAACGAGCAGGCACGCGTTCTTCTTTCCGGTGCGAAATCGAGCGAGGAGATCTTCCTCTATCTCAGGACTCTTTTCCCCAATCGGCTGATTCCCGGGAAGACGGTCATATTTTTTGACGAAGTGCAGGAGTGTCTCGAACTCGTCACGGCTGTCAAATTTCTCGTCGAGGAGGGCAGTTTCCGTTATATTTTAAGCGGGTCGCTTCTCGGCGTGGAGATGTCGAACGTCAAATCGGTTCCCGTGGGATACATGCAGGTGTTGCAGATGTATCCCATGAACTTCATGGAGTTCTGTATGGCCGTCGGGTGCGAACAGACGGTTTTTGACTATCTCAGAGAATGTTTCGTGTCCGTGAAACCCGTTAGCGAGGCAATTCATGACCGGTTCATGAAACAGCTCAAGGTTTATCTCATCGTCGGCGGCATGCCGGCCGCGGTCCAGAGGTATATTCAGACGAAGGATATAGCAAAACTTCGGGATATTCACGAATACATATGCAACACATACAGAGCGGACATATCGAAATATGACAGAGCCAACAGGCCGATGATAAAAAATATATTCGACCTCATCCCGAGCGAGCTCAATTGTCAGAACAAGAGATTCAACTACAGCAGCGTCGAGCAGGGAAGAAAGTCAAAGTATGTCGAGAACGCTTTTGTGTGGCTCACCGATGCCGGTGTCGCGATTCCGGTGTACTGTGCGAACGAACCGAGGTACCCGCTTATCATGAGCAAGTCGCGAAACCTCATGAAACTCTTCTTATGCGATGTTGGTCTTTTGTCGTATATGTATTTTGACGACAACATTCAGTACGAAATACTGGCCGATACGGGAAACATAAACTACGGCGCCATATACGAAAATTACGTGGCGCAGGAAATGAAGGGCAACGGTCTTGTCCCGTATTATTTTAAATCGAATAAGTACGGAGAGCTGGACCTTCTCATCGAGATAAATTCCGAGGTCATACCGCTTGAGGTCAAATCGGGTAAGAACTACAAAAAATACAGCGCGCTTAACAATGTGCTGGACGTTCATGACTACAATATACAGAGGGCATACGTATTCAACAATACGGCAAACATAGAGGCGGTCGGAAAGATAATTCACGTGCCCGTTTATATGACGATGTTCCTGAAGAAGGAAAGACGGCAAAGTCTGATAGTCGATATTGATGGCATGCCGTAGTTCGGAACGCCCGTGTAATGAAAAACCGAGCTGAGACGGAGATGACAGTATTGACCGCATGAAGGGTGATTAGGCATGTTG
>JAJQAK010000118.1 GCA_021203845.1 Clostridia bacterium
TGGTCTGCGGGCCGAGACAGGTCGGGAAATCGACCATGCTCGAACACATCGCGGAGCCGAACAGAAAATATGTCTCATTGAGAAATTCAAAGGATTTGAGACTCGCGGCTGAGGACCCTTCTCTTTTTTTTGAGAAATACAATGCTCCGCTTCTCATTGACGAGTTTCAGCTCGCCCCCGAAATTCTTTCCACCATTCAGTATCTCGTCGACGAAAGGCAGAGGCTCGGGGAAGACAGCAGCGGTATGTTCTGGCTTACCGGGTCCCAAAAGTTCGCCATGATGGAAAATGTCGGGGAGACGCTTGTGGGAAGGTGCGCTCTTTACGACATGTCGTCACTTTCCACGGCGGAGCTGGAGGGCAAGAACGTCGGCTGGTTCGACCCTGACATAGAAAAACTCAAGGTACGTGCAAAGGCGTTCGAGTCCAAAACGTCTGACGAAATTTTCCAAAGGATATTTCGTGGCGGAATGCCGCGTCTTTGTGCGGACCCGGAGCTTAACCGCGAAAAATACTACGAGGATTACACCAACATGTATCTCATGCGGGACGTGAGAGAGCTCGCGCAGATAGACAAAACGGAGAAATTTCATGATTTTATTATCTACATGGCAGCATGCACGGGTCAGGAACTCAACTACGCCACCATCGCGAAGAAAATCCAGGTGAGCGAGCCCACGGTAAAAAAATGGGTAAACGTCCTGGACATCCTGGGCGTCATATGCATAATCCGGCCGTACTATACCAACCGGATAAAGAGACTCGTAAAGACTCCCAAATTCTACTTCATGGACACCGGACTTGCCGCATACCTTAGCGATCTGCAAAGCCCAGGGGAAATCAAGGACGGCGACATGGCTGGAGCGCTTTTCGAGACATATGTGGTTTCGGAAATCGTAAAAAGTTACTATAACGCGAAAAAGGGATTCAACCTGTACTACTACAGGGACACGGACAAAAAAGAAGTGGACCTTCTCGCGGTGCAGGGGAAGAAACTCTATCCCATTGAGATAAAGCTCAACTATTCCCCCGCGCACGCGGACAAAAACCTGGCGGTCCTCGACGGATATGAGATGGACGTCCAGCCCGCCGTAATCATATGTTTGAGCGACGTGATGATGCCATACGGAGAAAAGGCCTGGCTTTATCCCGTCTCGGCGCTTTAATTTTCATTATTCCTCAAAACAACAAATCAGGGCGGATCCGAATGACCGGGGCCGTCCTATTCTCAAAGAAAGAAATTTAGTCAGTTAATGCCCAATAGGAGGGTGTTCGAACGTGGGCGGAGACGGCATTTTTGAACAGCCTTTTGAGCTTTTGAGCCATCTCCAAAACGAGCCCGTTAGCGAACTTCCTGCTTCTGGAGTCCTGGTGCGGCAGCACAAACCGCAGTTTATGCCTGTGTATGCCGCCGAAAAAAACCATGTCCGTCAAATCATGCCGAAAGAATATTCATAAACCCGCCGCGATTCTTATATATGATTATACAGCTCATCCCCGTCTATGAGTATCCCTTCGCAGTCGTCTTCAAACCCACTTATTGAAACGAAACCTATATTTTCTATGCGGATTCCTTCTATTTCTTTAACCTGAGCGATCTCTTTGTCCATCTGTTTTTTCGTTATGGGCGAGGTATGATACTTAACCTCGTAGACATCGAAAAGGCCGTTAACCTTCTCCAGCACGATGTCGAACTCCCCGCTTTTTTTCGTCTTCCTGTTGTCGTAATAGTATCTCCCTATGCCCACCACGTCCTCATAAAAACCGGCTCTCGTGCGCATGACGAAATACGACCTGCAGATGTCCTCGAATCTGTGCGAAACGAAAGTAGTCAGCGACGGCTCGACATACCTCGAATAAAACTTCTCTGCCCCGAGCACCTCCAGTGCGGCCTTGTTTGCGTAGACGTACGCATAATAAAACCTCATCGCGTTGTCGGAAATCTCGTACCACGCCTTCTTGGGGTCGTCGGGCCTGTTGATGGGCGCGCACTTGGCCAAAAGACCGAGTTCGACCGCGTCCTTAAGCTGTCTCGTGAAAAGTCCGCTGTCCGTCACACCGGTTTTTTCCTTGATTTCGGAAAACTTGAGTTTTCCGTTTCCGGCCGCCTCAAGTATCCTGTCAAGATACGGCTTCCTGTCGGTTTCAGAGATGACGAATGTCTCAACATATTCGCGGCCTTTCCCTCCGTCCTCGAGAAAAATATTTGTGATGTTTTCCTTAAGCGTTTTGCCGGAATCTATGGCGACATTGAGATAGGGAGACCCTCCGAAAACCGAGTAAAACGCCGCCTTGTCGTAGACCGTTTTATCTTCGTAAAACGGCGCGGCCTCGAGATAGTCGAATTCTTTGAGGTGAATTTTTCTGTCGAACCTGCCGTACAGGGAGTTTGAATGCTCGGTGAGTTCTCTCATCATGCTGATGTTGGAACCCGAGATGAACAGTCTGATGTTTCCGAGGCAGTGGTCAACTATGTACTGAAACGCTCCGTCGACGTCGTAAGACGGATTGAAGGCTTTTAAAAAGGGATACTCGTCGATAACGACGTTGATGGTTCCATCCAGCTTGTTGAGATAGCGGAACACATCCTCGAACCTTACATACTGAAGTTTCGCGTCCAGGACGCCGCTTTCCACCAAAGCACCCATGAATCTGTCAATGTTAGACACCAAGCTGTCCCTGTAGCACTGAAAATACACGAACCTGTCCCCCGCATCCCTCAATGCGTGCAGAAGAAGCGTGGTCTTCCCCACTCGCCTGTTGCCATATATCATCACGCAGGTGCTCGGTTTTTTGAGCTCCTCGCTTATTGCTTTAAGTTCTTTTTCCCTGCCGACGAACATATTCCTCTCCGTTTTTTTGTATTTTAGTGACTTTTTTATCACCGACTAATTTATCGTGATATTTTAGTCACCATAATAATACGGCATCATAATATCTGTGTCAAGGAGATTTGCGGCATTTTAAAATCCCGCCTTTCGACGGGAAACACAAATCCAGAAGCATGTGCCGACGGCAAGTCCGTCACTTCTCGAACGGAGGGCGTCCGAACGGGGGCGGAGGCGGCATTTTGAAGATCTTTTCAAGCTCGGGAGCTATCTCCAGAAGGGGCCCCTTGACGAACTCCCTGTTTCTGAAGTCCGGATGTGGCAGCTCGAGCCCCGGCTCGTGCATGTGCATTCCGCCGAAAAACACTATGTCTATGTCGAGCGTCCTGTCTCCCCAGTGAACGTCCCTCTTCCTTCCGGCCGCGGCCTCTATCATGTGAATCTCGGAAAGAAGCTGATGAGGCGAGAGGAAGCACTCGATTTTCGCCGCGGCGTTGAGGAACATGTTCTCGGCGACCCCGCCGTAAGGCTCGGTCTCCGTGTACGAGGACACTGCGAGAACCTTTACGCCCCTTATCTTTTTAAGCTCCTCTACCGCGAAGTCGAGATATGCCTTTCTGTCCCCCTCGCTGGAGCCGAGCGAAAGATAGACCTCGGACCTTCTCATGCCGACGGTCACGGATACGTCCTCGAGCTTCGCGCTCACGGGCGCGTGCGGCTTGGACACGGTGACGGACAGCCCCCTAATGCCGTCGAAGGCCTCGAGTATGCGGTACGCGCACTCGTAGCAGAGCGTCTCTATGAGGTTGTAACACTCCTCTGAAACGGTCTTTTCCAAGATGTCGGAAACTTCCGCGTAGCTCACCGTCTTTCTGACATCGTCGCTTTTCGCGGCCTCATAGAAGTCGTAATCCATCTCCGCGGACACCACGAAGGGCTGCTCCTCGTTTTTTTCGAAGTCCATGACGCCGTGGCAGGCGTACACCTCGAGTCCCTTTACGGATATTCTGTTCATTTTCTTTCCTCCTTAACGGATTTTATCGCCTCGACGTTTTCTTTCACGTCGTGAACACGAACTATCATAATTCCATCCCTCGCGGCCGCCCTGGTGGTCTCGAGCGTCTGCGAAAGCCTTCCTTCGACGTCTCCGCCGAAAAGCGACTTCCTGCTGGTACCTAAAAGAAGCGGGTATCCGAGCTTCTTCAGCCTCGCGTATCCTCTCACGAGTTCCAGATTCTGCTCCCTGTTTTTAGCGAAACCCACGCCGCCGTCAAGACAGATTCTGTCCCTTTCTATCCCGGAATCGAGGGCGAGCCTCACGGAACTCGACAGAAATTTTGTGATTGGTCCCCATATATCCCCCTCCAGCGGCTTCACCGAATTGTGCATGATACACACCGATGCCCCGTACGAGGCTATCGCTTTCGCCATGCCCTCATCGTGCGTGAGACCCCACACGTCGTTTATCATGTCCGCCCCGAGGTCGAGCGCCACCCGCGCGCTTTCGGAAAAATACGTGTCCACGGAAAGAGGCACGTCGAAGTTTTTCTTTATGTCCCTCACGGCCCCCGAGAACCTTTTTATCTCCTCCGCCGCTGGAATCTCCGTGTACCCGGGCCTCGTGGACTGGGCACCGACATCTATTATGTCCGCCCCGTCTTCCACGGCCCTCTCCACACGCCTCAAAACGTCTTTTTGCGCGCACCTGCTTTTGTCGTAAAAACTGTCGGGGGTGAGGTTTATTATCGCCATGACGTACGTCTTTCCGTCACTCAGCGCTTTGTTTCCTATAATCATATGCTCACTTCAGAAGGGAAAGCACCTCGTCCCTGTATTTGTCGGAAAAATCCCCTCTCACGCACGTCGTGACCGTCTTCGTGCCTCTCGCGCACACTCCCCTGCAGGTCATGCAGGTGTGCTCCGCCTCGGCGACAACCATGACTCCCGCGGGCTCGAGATAAGTCATGACTGCGTCAGCAATTTCCGCGGTGAAACGCTCCTGCATCTGGAGTCTTTTCGCATACACCTCGACGCATCTTGCGAGTTTGGAAAGCCCCACGACCTTCCCCCGCGGGATATAGGCTATAGCGACTTTCCCGAAAAACGGCATGAGATGGTGCTCGCATACCGACGAGAACTCTATGTCCTTTTCCAGAACGAGCCCGTCCGTCTCCGCGGTGAACGTACGGGAAAGAAGCTCGCCCGCGTCCCCGCCGTTTCCCGACGTGAACTCCTCAAAGGCCTGTGCCACCCTCCTCGGTGTGTCGACGAGTCCCTCTCTTTGGATGTCCTCCCCCATCGCTTTAAGGAGTTCCTCCACCGCCCTCATCGCGCGTTCTTTATCCATTCTTCCGCCTCCTTAAGTATCGTGAATGTGCCGCACACGACGACCACCTCGCCGCGCGCCTCGGCGAGCGCCTCGGAAACCGACCCCGCTTCCAGGGCCTGCCCGCAGTTTTTTCTGAGTGCCTCCGCGATTGTGTCGAGGCTCTGCGCCCTGTCGCTTTGGGGTCGCACGGCTATGTATTCTTCCGCGAGACCGCAAATCTCCTTCGTCACGCCGTCTAAGTCCTTATCGGAAAGGCAGCCGAATATCATGCTCGTGCGGTGGCCTCCGAACTCCGTTTTTAGAAGCTCCTTCAACGGTCCGAAAGCGGGCACGTTGTGCGCCCCGTCCAGTATGTACGTCTTTTCTCCGGCGCGCCGTATGTCGCATCTACCGGGGATTTTCGCGACCGAAAGTCCCTCCTTTATGGCGTACATCGGCACGTGCATGGCGCGGAGGCAGTCGACCGCGAGGCATGCGTCGAAGCACTGCTCCCTTCCCGGCATCCGTACTGAATATTCCTCGCCGTCGTACGAAAACCTCTGTCCGCCGCCGTCCCGCGAAAGGAACTCCAACCCATCACCGGAGAAAACGGACGTGTATCCTGAGAAATACTCCAGGGCCTCCTTTGGCTGATCGCACGAGATGATCGCCGGGCAGTTTCTGATTATCCCCGCCTTGTGCGCGCATATCTCGGGAATCGTGCCACCCAGAATTTCCGTGTGCTCGAGCCCTATCGACGTTATGAGCGCGAACTCCTTGCGAGTGGCGGCGTTTGTCGCGTCCAGAAGGCCGCCCAGGCCGCACTCGACGACGGCCCACTCCATGTTCTCCCTGTAAAAAAGCAGGAAAGCCGCGGCGGTCTCTATCTCGAACGCCGAAGGCCGCGGATCCAATGTTTCGGCGACTCCGTACACCTCGGACAGAATGCGTTTCAAAAGCCTCTCTGCGCACGGAACGCCGCACATAAGATACTGCTCGCACCTTCCGAACACCGCGGGCGACGTGTACGTCCCGCAGCTCATGCCGGCGGCCGTGAGCGCGGCCGTAAGATACGCGCAAACGCTCCCCTTCCCGTTCGTGCCGGCTATGTGTATTATTTTTAACCCTTCGTCCGGACTCCCGAGCGCGTCGAGAAGGATCCTCTCGGCCTCCGTCCCGAACCTCCACGCGGAGCCACGGGACATTTCGTCCAGTTTTTCAAAGATGTCTTCCGCCATAAACAAAAAAGACGCTCCCCGCGTCCCAAAACCGATTGTACGGACGCCCACACATACCGCAGAACCCGCCCGGTCCTTTCGTTCGCGGGCTGTCCGACCCGCGACACTTGACGCATGTGTGTAAACAGTATATCAAACCCGCGGGGTATTAGCAATTTAAAACGCCGGAGAAAAACGTTTTGACGAAAAAAGGGACACCCGCAAAGCCTTTTTAAGCCTCGCGGGCACCTTTCTTCCGAATACTGAAATTACTTTCCCATGTAATCGTCGCGCCGCTTTTTGAGACTGTCGGGCACGGGCCAGCCTTTTTTACGGTAGTATTCCTCTATGCTCACCGGACACTTGTAGTGAAGTCTGCGGAACAGACATTCAAGATCATAGTCCTTTTTGTGACGAAACTCCTCAGGGGAAAGTTTTCCGTAATCCTTTTCGGTTGCGGGGAATTTGATGCCCTTCTCTATGTAACCTTTCAGGTCGGGCGGAAGACTTCCTTTGCTCTCGGCTTCTTTCGCCCAGTCCACGAAATCGCCGAAATTGTAAATTCGCTCTCCATTGTTGATAAGGTCTTCCGAATATTTGGCCCACACCGCCACCTTGGTGTATTCGTCGAGCATGTCTATGCCGACGGCGCTCTGCTTTGGCGGCACCGGATTTTCGGACGTCCCGTCCGCCCGGGGCTCTCCCCTGCCCGAGGAATCGGCTCCCCGTGCGGGGACGCACTCCGTGGATGGCGTTTTTCCGATTGTCGCGACGGCAACGCCGTCGGGGCGGTTCTTGACCCTTTCCGTCGGCCCGTATTTATAATAGTTGAGGTAGTACTTTTCTCTGTCACACGGAATTTTTCCGTCCCTCACGCATGTGTCAACGTAAAGAACGTAGTTAAGCTCGTAGTGCAACTCGGCGACATTGAGTTCCTCGTAACCTTTCTCAATCGTAGAATTTCTGAAGCCGTCCTTTATGAATCCGCGTACAGACTCGTCCACGAGTCCGGCTTTTTCATCTTCACTGACCTTTTTGAGGAAAACGGGATATTGGAGATAACTTCTTTTCTCCTTCACCTCGCCCTCCGCGTATCTGAACCACACGGCGACGCTGGTGCGTTCGTCAAGCTGATCTATGCTGACGGCGTCCGGTCCGGCGGAATACGTGTTTTGGGAATTTCCGTCCCTGGGCTTCGCGCTCTCGCCGTCCGTGGCGACTTCGCGTTGTTCCGCGAGGCATTTTGGAACCGTCCAGACGTTTTCGCGATAGAACTCCTCTCTGCTCATGGGACTTTTTTTGTCTTTTGCACATTCTATAAGATAGAGTTCGTAACACTTTTCGTGGTAAAACTCCGTAGAGTCCAGTTTCCCGTATTCCTTTTCGGTAGTCGGATGTTTGAAGGCCTCCTCGACGTACTTTTGTCCTATCAGGAGAGAACTTGATTCACTGTTAAATTTAACACAAATTTCAAAAACTTGAAAATCTAAATACGGCATCCTACTTTCGACTTGATTTTTTGCATATTCGAACCACGCCGACAC
>JAJQAK010000046.1 GCA_021203845.1 Clostridia bacterium
AAAAAACCTATGAAAAACGGAAATATTCTGACAATTTAGAATTTTTTTAATTAAAAAGAGGCAAAAAGCATGAAAGGAATCAATTATTTAAAGGCAAAACTGAATGTAAAGCGTGTACGGGTCCTCGAAAGATACCGTTATTACGAAATGAAGAACGGAATTGAGGATTTTATGATCTCCACACCGCCGAAACTGCGGCCATATAAGACGGCGTTTGGCTGGTGCGGCAAGGCTGTGGACAGTTTGGCGGACAGATTGCAGTTCCGTGAGTTCAAGAATGACTATTTCGAGATCAACGAGATTTTTGAGCAGAACAACCCGGACCTGTTTTTCGATTCTGCGATCCTGTCATCGTTGATTTCGTCCTGTTGTTTCGCTTATATTTACCAGGATGTGGACGGGTACCCGAAATTACAGGTTATCGACGGCTCCAACGCAACGGGCGTGATTGATCCGGTCACAGAATTGCTGACAGAGGGCTATGCCGTTTTGAGCCGGGACGACGCCGGGAATGTTTTGACCGAGGCTTATTTTACTCCGGATGAAACGGTTGTTTTTCAACAGGGCATGAATCCGGAGATCATTCCGAATCCGACGGGTCAGCCGCTTTTGGTTCCGATCATTTTCCGGCCGGACGCAAAAAGGCCGTTCGGTCATTCCAGAATATCCCGCGCCTGCATGGACATCCAACAGGGCGCCATGAGGACGGCGAAGCGGTCAGAGGTATCCGCGGAATTTTATTCTTTCCCGCAGAAATATGTTTCCGGTCTGTCGCCGGATGCTGACAGCATCGACACCTGGAAAGCGGCCATGAGCGCCATGATGACGTTTACCAAAGATGAGGATGGCGATCATCCGGTCATCGGGCAGTTCCAACAGGAAACAATGACACCGCACCTGGACCAGCTGAAAATGTTTGCGGCGCTGTTTGCCGGTGAAACGGGGCTGACAATGGATGATCTGGGATTTGTCACAGAAAACCCATCCAGCGCCGAAGCGATCAAGGCAAGCCATGAAAACTTAAGACTGACCGCCAGAAAAGCGCAACGGACGTTTGGAACCTGTTTTCTTAATGTCGGATACGTTGCTGCGTGTCTGCGGGATGAATATCCATACTTGCGGCGGCAGTTCTACGAAACGAAGGCGGCATGGGATCCCGTGTTTGAACCGGACGCAGCTGCACTTTCTGTCATTGGTGACGGCGCGGCAAAGATCAATGCGGCGATGGATGGATACCTTGACGCGGAATCCATGCGTGATTTGACCGGGATAGCACCGGCGGAGGATTTCAATGGCTGATAAAGATGTATCACCAAATCTGCTCAAAAAGGTGCAGACGTCGTTTGAAAATAGCCTTAATTCAAACGCAACGGCTAACAGCTTAATGCAGAAAATCGACAATGGCTCGTCAAGCTATGCTGTCGCTGAAAAATATGCGATAGAGGTTGGTGAGGCGCTGTCCGAATCGTTTGAAAAGAATCTGTCCAGTTCCGTGTTGCCTGACGGGAAAATGTATTGGCACATCGGCGAATCTGTTATTGATCCGATGTTTGAGGAAAGCTACGAAAAAGCGAAATCGGCAGCGGTAAAGGTCCAGACGAATAAAAATACAAAAAACAACGTGCATTTGAGCGCTAGAGATCCGGATAAATATGTCCGTGGGAAAGATGGGGCCGCCGGGACGATCATCGGAAAGCTATGCCAGGCCGATCAGTATGACGACGCGGCATGGATGTTACGGGATGAGGCGGCGCTGTTTGCGGTTGAGGTTGTGGATAATGCGCTGGAAAGGAATGTAGATTTTCAAGGCCAGAACGGATATGCCGCCAAGATTGTTCGGACGGCATCGGATAATTGTTGTCCGTGGTGCGCCGAAGTCGAGGGCGAATATGAATATCCGTTGTCTGATAATCAACGGGATGTATACCGGCGCCATGATAACTGTAAATGCGCGGTTGATTATGAGCCTGGTGATCATAGTGGACAGGTCCAAGATGTTTGGTCGAAAGAATGGCGCGATGAAAACGATGCCGTGAAATTGGAGGACCGGAAAACTTACGGGAAACAACGAACATGGGTAAAAAACGAAGCGGGGAAATACAGGAAACAGAGGCGCTGACCGCACGGCAGACGCCCACAGATCAATTTATTTTGCCGTATGAGGAAACGCGGGGCGATGAGGCGGTCGAGTTGTACCAACGCACCGGCCGCGTGGCGCAGGAATGGCAGGAATTGATTATAGATGACATTCTGGCAGTCAACGATGACGGATTGTGGACGCACACAAAATTCGGCTTTTCGTTGCCACGGCGGAATGGAAAGAATGAAATAATCGCCATGCGTGAAATGTTCGCCTTACAGAACGGCGAAAAGGTGTTACACACGGCGCACAGAACAACAACAACGCATTCTGCATGGGAAAGGCTGATGGATCTGACCGAACAGGCCGGAATCAAGATCACATCCTCGTACAGGGCGTTCGGAAAAGAACATATCACCGTCAAAGGCGGCGGCAAGGTCGAATTTCGGACCCGGACATCGAAAGGTGGACTAGGCGAGGGGTTCGACCTTTTGATTATTGATGAGGCGCAGGAGTACCAGGATGACCAAGAATCCGCGCTGAAATATACGGTTACTGACTCACAGAATCCGCAAACGATATTGACCGGGACACCACCGACGCCATTATCATCCGGAACCGTGTTCACGAAATTCCGGCAGGATTGTTTGCAGGGAATCCGCGAAAACAGCGGATGGGCTGAATGGGGCGTTGATGAAATGACCGATGTACACGACAAAAAGGCGTGGTATGAGGTCAACCCGTCATTAGGCACGATATTTACAGAGCGGTCTGTCACGGATGAGGTGACGGGCGATGAAACGGATTTTAATATCCAACGGCTGGGACTGTGGATACACCACAATCTTAAATCGGCGATCAGCGAAACCGAATGGAACGCACTGAAATGTGAGAAAATGCCAAAGCTGACCGGGAAATTATATGTCGGTATCAAGTATGGGCATGATGACAACAATGTGGCAATGTCTATCGCGGTCAAAACGAAAGACGGGCGCATATTCGTCGAGGCTATTGATTGCCGGTCTGTCCGTGCGGGCGATGACTGGATCGTGTCGTTTTTGCTGAAAGCCGACGTCAAAAAGGTTGTTGTGGATGGTGCAAGCGGTCAGCCGGTACTCGCACAGGATATGCGGGCGAATCACTTAAAACCGCCGTTGTTTCCAAAGGTTGCCGAAATAATCACGGCACACGCCGTTTTTGAACAGGGATTGTTTGCACAGAAAATATGCCACATGGGGCAGCCGTCGTTGACGCAATCGGTCTGTAATTGCGAAAAGCGGGCGATCGGTTCGTCCGGCGGGTTCGGATACCGGTCAATCGTGAAAGACGTTGATTGTTCGCTGTTGGATAGTGTTGTTTTGGCATATTGGGCTTGCGAAAGCGACACGGACAAAAATACGCAGTCCATAAGCTATTAAAGGCTTTGGAATAAAAATTACCATTACCGCGGGGTAAAGCGGGGAAAGGAGGCCGAAATGGCTGACGACACAGAAAAAGATGTCGAAAAGACAGAGGAAACGTTCACACAGGCGCAGGTAAACAATATTGTTTCCGAAAGGCTGAAAAAAGAACGCGAAAAGTATGCTGATTATGACGATCTCAAAAAACAGGTTGGTGATTATGAAACGAAAGTTAATTCTCTGACCGCTGACTTGGAAAAACAGAAATCCGATTATGATGCGAAAATCCAGAGTTACGAGATCAACTCGGTAAAAATGAAAACGGCTCTGGAAAAAGGGTTGCCGATGGACCTTGCGGAAAGGTTGCAGGGCAATACCGAAGATGAAATCCGCGCAGACGCCGAAAAGCTGGCGAACTACGCAAAACCTACGACGCCTCCGCCGTTTGAGGCTGAACCCGCAACGGAAACTGATCCGAAACGGGCATCCCTGGCGAAGATGTTGGACAGCATGAAAAAATAAAGGAGAGTTTTAAATTATGGCTGATGCTTTAGAAATGGGGACTATGTTCCCGCAGGATTTAACAGAGGATTTATTTAATACCGTAAGAGGTAAATCCGCCATTGCCGAACTGTGTCCGCAGTCTCCGATTTCCTTTACCGGGAACGATGTATTCGTTTTCAGCATGGATGATGAGGTTGCGCTTGTTGGTGAGGGCGAAAAGAAAGAACAGGGCGCTGTTGCCGTTGAGCCGGTCAAAATCGTGCCTGTGAAAATTGAATATGGCAAAAGAGTAAGCGATGAATTTATGTATGCCTCTGATGAAAAGCGGCTGGACATTCTGGCGGCATTCAACGAGGGGTTTGCGGCTAAGGTCGCCCGTGGCCTGGACATCATGGCTATGCACGGCGTGAATCCGCGGACCGGTACGAAATCTCAGCTTATCACGAACAGTTTTGCCGATGTAACAAACGTTGTGACTTATGACGCCTCCGCACCGGATGACAATCTGATGGAGGCTATCGCCGGTCTGGGTGATTATGATTGCACCGGAATGGCTCTTAGCAAAGATTTTGCTGGCGCTATGGGCAAGATTAAGACCAACAACACGCTGGTTTATCCGGAATTTGCATTTGGCGCACAGGCCACCGCATTCTACGGAACCCCCTGTGCTGTGAACACCACGGTCAGCTTTGACGGTCAGACCGAAGCCATTGTTGGTGATTATAGCGCTTTCCGTTGGGGCTTTGCTAAGGAAATCCCGCTGGAGGTCATTCCTTATGGCGATCCCGATGGCAGCGGCGATGATCTGAAAGCATACAATCAGGTTTATCTTAGAGCCGAAGCATACATTGGATGGGGCGTTCTGGACGACAACGCATTCTACAAGATTGCCGGTTCTGTCAACCCCGGAAGTGTAAAGACCACATCTGCGAAAGCATCCAAGTAAGGTGACTGCCTATGGAAGCATACGCCACGGTAGATGATGTTCGTACACTGTGGCGCGCCCTTACTGCGGAAGAGGAAGAGCGGGTCGAAGCGCTTTTACCTATCATTGCCGCGCGATTGAGATATGAGGCAAAAATCCGGCACTACGATCTGGACGCCATGATCGAGGCGGACCCGGACCTTGCGGAAATTGCCAAGATGATTTCCGTTGATGTAGCGGCAAGAACGCTGATGACATCGACAGACCAGGAACCGATGACGCAATACACGGAAAGCGCCGGTGGATATTCTGTTTCCGGTTCATTTCTGACACCGGGCGGAGGTTTGTTTATCAAAGAATCAGAACTGGCGCAATTAGGTATTTTACGTCAGAGATACGGGATGGTGAGTTTGTTCGATGGGCATTATTAAGGGCATAGCGGTCACGCTGTACGACAAGGAAGAGGTTGGAAGAGATGAGTTCAATGCTCCGGTGTACGAGGAAACGCCGGTGACGGTGGAAAATGTCCTCGTTACGCCGGAGGGCGATGATGATATTGTTACGGACATCCAGCTTTATGGCAAGCGGGCAGAGTATGAATTATCAATTCCGAAAGGCGACACGCACGAATGGCAGGATAGAAAGGTCGAGTTTTTCGGCCAGACATTCCACACATTCGGTGCAGGCCGGGAATACATTGAAAGCCTTACCCCGTTAAGCTGGAATAAAAAGGTTAAGGTGGAAAAGATAGATGGCTGACAAGGTTTTTGAATTAAATACGGCCGGTGTCGGTGAATTGTTGAAATCAAGCGGTGCAATGGCTGTTTGCAGTCAATATGCGGCACAGTATGCGTCAAAATGCGGATCTGGTTATTCGCATGATGAATATACTGGCGGAAAGCGTGCAATGGCAAGCGTATACACCGTTGATTTTGATGGCTGCCTTGACGAACACCGCAACAAAACATTGGAAAAAGTATTTGGGATATAGGGGAATAGCGATGATTGAGAAAACAGTTCTGGATTATTTGACCGAAGCGCTTGATGTTCCGGTTTATATGGAAGTTCCGGCGAACGCACCGGATTCTTTCGTTGTTATTGAAAAGACCGGCAGTCAGCGTGAAAACAGAATAACGCGGGCGTCTATTTCCGTGGATTCTTATGGCGCGTCAATGTTAGAGGCGGCCGAATTGAATGAAAAGACAAAAGCGGCGATGGATGACCTTATCAATCTGTCGGAGGTCTGTTCATCCAAACTGCAAAGCGATTACAATTTCACAGACCCTACATCGAAACATTACCGTTATACGGCATTGTATCATGTAACACATTATTGAAAAGGAGATAAAAGTTATGGCGAATAATGCACAGAATGTAAATGTCGGCAAGCCGAACACCGCCGGTGCAATCTATGTGGCACCGTTTGGAACAACGGCACCGACAAGCGCGGCCGAAGCGTTAAGCGATGACTTCGCAACCCTCGGATACATTTCCGAGGACGGGCTGACAAACAACAACAGCCCGGAAAGCGATGAAATCAAAGCATGGGGCGGCGACACGGTATACACCACGCAGACTGGTAAAGAGGATACGTTTGAATTTACCATGATCGAGAGTACGAACGTGGATGTGCTTAAGACTGTGTATGGCGATGATAATGTGACCGGCGATCTGGATTCCGGCATTGTTATCACGGCAAACAGCGATGAATTGACGGAACATTGTTTTGTCATTGACACGATCATGCGTGGATCCACGCTTAAACGTCTGGTTATCCCTGCCGGTAAGGTTTCCGAAACTGGCGAGGTTACATACAAAGACGACGAAGCAATCGGCTATGATGTGACGGTTACGGCCGTTCCGGATGAGGCTGGTAACACCCATTATGAGTACATCCAGGACGCGTCCGCGATCAGCCCTACATCTACAAAGGCCACATCCAGCAAGAAAGCTGACTGATTAAAAAACAAAAGGAGGGAAAGCAATGGTAAAAGGTACGACAAAATCCGGATTTAAATTTTCCGGCGATGAAAATGCCGTGGATAACATGGAATTGATTGACGCACTCGCAGACCTTGACAGCGGCAACACGCTGGCGATCTCCCAGGTATGTAAATTGTTACTAGGTGACAGCACCCGCAAGGCATTATACGACCATGTAAGAACAGAGGACGGGCGCGTACCGACGGAGGACGTGGAAAGAGAGTTGACGGAAATAATCACTTTTTTCCAAAAGGGAAAAAAATCATCAGCCTCGCCTACATGATAAGTGTTGACGAGGACGCATTGACGTGTGACCTAGCAGAAACGTATGGAATTTACGACATGAGGGCGTTGCCGGTATCGACATTGGCGGTGCTGGCTGACGGCCTTAGTTCGGAATCACGGATTAAAAGCAAAATAACCGGCGATGATGTGGGATTGAACACATTGTTGCTGGCAAACCTTAATGACGTGCTTTCCCTCTTTATGTGGAGTTTCACAGCGGACGCACAGAAAGGCCGGAACAGGCCGCCGTCATTGACGGATAGGTTACTCCACAGGGAAACAAGCGAAGAAACAAACAACGATTTAGAAACATATAAGACCCCTGATGAGTTCATGTCTGCATGGGCGAAATTAGGCGGAGGTGTGTAATATGGCAACAGATATTGGAACCGCGTATGTCCAGATTGAGCCATCAATGAAGGGCATTTCCAACAGCATTACCAGCATGATTACGCCGGAGGCGAGTTCGGCCGGGTCTACCGGTGGCCTTTTGTTGGGGACGCAATTATTGGGCAGTTTAAAAGGCGCACTTGGCGTTGCGGCTGTTGGTGCGGCGCTGAAAGGTCTGACCGATGGAATCGG
>JAJQAK010000014.1 GCA_021203845.1 Clostridia bacterium
CTCGGTGTCGTACGTCGATAAAACTACATTTCCCGACAAGACAATATTCCTTTTGGTCTTATAGTGGGATTCGGATTTGAAAAATGAATGCCCGGAAGATTGAAAAAATAAGGGTTGTCAATAAGATTCAAATATCGGACAGTAAATAAGCCCAACAACCAAAGTCGGGCTTATTTTGTCTTCAATTTCAAGAAACCAGATGTGTAAATTTTCTGGAATCTATTTGCAAACTAACAAATTCTACGGCGGTACATACTATAATGTTGCGCACTAAATACTGTGGAATAATCCTTTTACACTGCGTTCAATATTATACCGTCATTATCGCATCTTCGGTCTCTCCGTTTTCCTCTCCCTCTTCGCGTATGGGGGAGACCTTCTTTTTGTATATGATGCGAAGGAAAATGACGGCTATCACAGCGGTCACAGCCTCGGATATGATGAAGGAAACCCAGAGGAGCCACTCGAGGTCCCTGCTGTTCCTTTTCACCATGAGTGACGTCGCTATCGCGACGATGGGTATGACAATCGCGGCCTGGCGGCACACGGAGACGACGAGCGACGAGGTCCCCGCCTCAAGAGCCTGATAGACGCCCTGGCACATTATGCAGATTCCCGCGAACACGAAACTTATGCCAATGAGCCTTGCGGCCTTCGTGCAGATTTCCAAAGTGGACACATCGTTGCCGAAACAGTCCTTGCCGCTCGAGAACCCTTCCGCGAAAAGCTTCATTAAGGGCTCCGTCGCCGTCTCCACGACAATCGTGCACACGACCATCAGAATGAGGGTATACAGGAAGCCGTACCACATGGTCTGCCGTACGCGTTTCTTCTTGCCCTGCCCGTGATTGTACGCCATTATGGGCGTGACGGCGTCCCTCACGCCGAAGGCCATGAACAGGCTGAACTGCTGCACCTTGAAAAACGTGCTGTACGCCGACGCGTACGACGCCGAATAGAGCTCCTTCCCCTCTTCGTTGACGTACAGGAAGAAACGGTTGTCCGCCCTTGTCAAAAAGACGCCCATCACAATCGTGAGAACCGCCATGAGGACCTGCGAGATTATCGCGGCGAGCCCCACCCGGAATATCTCCTTTATGATTTTGCCGGAAGGCTTCCAGTTTTTCACGGAGTTTCCGAGCTCGCGATTGAACCTTAAGTGGAATATGAAGTTTAGAGCGAATCCTATGAACTGCCCCAAAATCGTGGCAATCGCCGCGCCGGTTATGCCGAGGCCCATCGTGGATATGAATATGGGGTCCAGTATGATGTTTATCACCGCTCCCGAAACCTGGGATATCATGGTGAACGAGGACTTACCCGTGGACTGGAGAATTTTTTCGTACAGGTTGAAGTACAGGTTGAAAATGGAGAGGCAGCAGCAGATTCGAAGATACGAGACGGTATAGCTTACGACGTTCTCGTCCGCGCTTTTGTAAATCTTGACGTACAGATTGACAAGTGGCGTCGCCCCAAAAATTAAAAAGACGGCGTAGATTATGAAGCCCAAAAATATTGTGTTTCCGACAATCCTGTCCGCTTTTTTCTTGTCGCCCTCGCCGAGCGCCCTCGATATGGCCGCGTTGGAACCGACGCCGAGGCCGATCCCTATGCCTATCATTATCATCTGAATCGGGAAGCAGTATCCTAGAGCCGTGAGCGCGGCGGCGGAGTCCCCCGCGGCCGTCGGCATCCTCGACACGAAGAAACTGTCCATGATATTGTACAGTGACTGCACCGCGAGCGAAAGAATCATGGGAACGCCTACGACGAGCAAAAGTTTCCACACGGACATCGTCCCCATCCTGTTTTCTTTGGGTTTTACCTCTTCTTCCTCCATATCTCCCTCCTGGCCAATATAAAAGCGCATAAATCACGTCCGGACTTACGCGCTTTTTACGCAACACAACGTTACTGTTCTTTACGGGTACATTATAAAATATCCGAAGAAATATTTCACTTGATTTTTGTAGGTATTTCTGGGTTTTTTAAATTTAAATTTATGACGCCGGATTATCGTCCGCACGCTCCACCAGCTCCCTTTCCTCCATCGACATGACCTGCCTTTTGTACATGTGCGCGAAGAGAATCGCGCCCACCACGGCCGCAGCCGCCTCCGCGAACGCGAAGGACGCCCATATGAGCCACTCCAAATCCCTGGTGCCTCTTTTTACCATGAGGGACGCGGCTATCGCCACTATGGGGATAAGGAATATGACCTGCCGCAGCAAAGACAGTGTGAGCGACGACCAGCCCGCGTCCAAGGCCTGAAAGATGCTCTCGAAAAGAATGTTGACGCCCGCGAACACGAAGCTTATCCCTATTATTCTCGCCGCCTTCGTGCATATGTCCAAGGTGGACACGTAGACACCGTCTACCCAGCCGTCCGCGAACCCGTCCGAAAAAAGACTCACGAGCGGCCCCGCCGCGGTTTCCACCACGACAACGCACACGGCCATGAGGATGAGTCCGTATATGAAGCCGAACCCTATCGTCTGTTTGACCCTTTTCTTGTACCCCCTGCCGTGATTGTACGAGGTAATGGATATCACGGCGCTTCTCAAGCCGAACACGAGCATGAACGCGAACTGCTGGACCTTGTAGAACGTGCTGTACGCCGACGCGTAGGACGCGGCATACCTATTCTCTGTCTCGTTCCAGAAGAACGCGTTGTCCACCCTGGTCAAAAAGGCCCCCATGATGATGGTCATGACCGCGAGAAGAATCTGCGAAACTATGGCGGCGAACCCCACGCGGAAAATCTCTTTCTGTATTCTTCCGGAGGGTTTCCAGTTCTTGAGCGAGTTGCCTATCTCCCTGTTGAATCGCAGATGGAACGTCACGTTGAGAGCGAAGCTTATGACCTGTCCGAGGACGGTCGCGGCCGCGGCACCGGTGATGCCCCAGCCCAGAGTGGATATGAACACGGGGTCCAAAACGATGTTAATGACGCACCCCGTCACGAGGGATATCATGTTGAGGAAGGCCTTCCCCGTGGCCTGCAGGATTTTCTCGTACAGGCAGAAGAAAATGTGAAACACGGACAGACAGCAACAAATCCTGAGGTATGTGACTGTGTAGTTTATGACGTTCTCGTCCGCGCTGTGATAGAGCTTCACGTAAAGATTGACAAGCGGCGTCGCCCCGAAGATCAGAAAGACGGCGTAGATTATCAGCCCTATGAAAAGGGAATTGCCTGCGATTCTGTCGGCCTTTTCCCTGTTGCCTTCGCCGAGCGCCCTCGATATCGCGGCGTTGGCCCCGACACCCACGCCCACGGCAATTCCTACGATTATCGACTGTATGGGAAACGCGTATCCGAGGGCCGTGAGGGCCGCGGCGGAGTCTCCCGCCACGTCCGGCATCCTCGACACGAACATCGTGTCCACGATGTTGTAAAGTGAGTTCACCGCGAGCGAGATGATGGACGGCACGCCTATGATGAGAAGCAGCTTCCATACGGAGCCGGTGCCCATTCTGTTCTGTTTTACCGTACTTTTCTCCGCCATGTCCCCTCCGCGCCACGCGACATACCTTCTTCAATTATACCCTATGCCGGAAGATTTGGCATGGAATTTTTGCGTGTGTTTCGTAAATTCCTATACGGAGGATAGGAACTGCGCCTCGTAGAGTTTCGCGTATGCGCCGCCCGCCGCGATGAGCTCCTCGTGCGTACCCTGTTCCACCACGTCGCCGCCGTCCATGACGAGGATGTGGTCCGCGTTCTTTATGGTCGAGAGCCTGTGTGCGATGACAAAACACGTCCTTCCCTTCATGAGATCCTGCATGGCGGCCTGAATTATCTGCTCGGTCCTCGTGTCGACGTTGGACGTCGCCTCGTCCAAAATGAGCATCTTGCTGTCCATGAGCATGGCCCGGGCAATCGTAAGAAGCTGCTTCTGGCCTTTGGAGATGTTGGTCGCGTTGTCGGAAAGCACCGTGTCATAGCCTTGAGGGAGCTTTGATATGAAGGAGTGGATCTTGGCCTTCTTGCATACCTCCACGACCTCCTCCATTGTCGCCCCCTCCTTTCCGTAGGCTATGTTCTCGTAGACCGTCCCCGCGAAAAGCCACGCATCCTGGAGCACCATGGTGTACGAGCCTCTAAGCGACTGTCTCGTGACGCCGTAGATGTCGTTTCCGTCCACGCATATGCTTCCCCCTCCCGCGTCGTAGAAACGCATGAGAAGGTTTATGACGGTGGTCTTTCCGGCGCCCGTGTGTCCGACTATCGCTATCACCTTGCCGCTTTTTGCGGTCATGGAAAAACCCCTAAGTATCGGCGTGTCCGGAAGGTATCCGAAAGACACGTCCTTTAGCTCCACCTCGCCTTTCACGTCCGCGAGCTCTTTCGCGTCCTCCGCGTCGGGGGCCTCCTCTTTTTCGTCGAGAGTTCGGAACACCCTCTCGGCCGCCGCTATGGCGGACTGCATGTCGCCTATGACGTTGGCCATCTCGTTTATGGGTCCCGTGAACTTCCTTGAATAGAGTATGAACGAGGAAATCTGCGATATGGTTATCGACCACATACCGGTGCCGAATATGAACATCAGCGCCCCAAAAACCGAGATGAGCGTCAGCGACAGGTTGTTGACAAATCCCACTGTGGGCCCGGTTATGGTGCCGTAGTATTCGGACTTGGTGTACGCGTCCACCGCCTCTACGTTGCGCTTTTCGAACTCGGCTATGGTTTCCGCCTCCCTGCCGTACGCCTTGGTGGTCTTCTGTCCCGTGAGAATCTCCTCGACGTACCCGTTGAGCTCGCCGAGCTTCCTCGACCGGTTCCTGTAGAGGGGCTGGACGCGCCGCGCTATGTATCTCGTCGCAAAAAGCGCTATGGGCACCGTCACGACGAATATGAGGCAGAGCGCGGGACATACAATTATGAGCATGACGAGGGACCCCACCATCTGTATCACGCTTTTTAGAACGAGCATGACGTCGTCGCAGAGCGACACCCCCACGGTGTCCACGTCGTAGGACAAAACCGATATGATGTCGCCCGCGGGACGGGAGTCGAAGTAGCTCACGGGAAGGTGGACTATGCGGGAGAAAAGCTCCTGCCTCATCCTGTACGTCACCTTTTTGGATACGTACGCCATGCCGAGAGACGAAAGATAGTTTATTATCTCCGACACGGCGTATATGATTATGAGCACCGCGCATATCTGCCATATGCGGGAAAAATCCCCGTTCGTGATGTCCTCCACCGCGATTCCGCAAAGATACGGGCCCATGAGGGAGAGGACAATCGACAGAATCTCCCCTATGAGTACGGTTACGACCACGCCCATGTGAGGCCTTAAGTATCTTAAAAGCGTCCTCAGCGTGTGTCTTCTGTTCGCCTTTTTCTGCTCGACGGGAAGGTCCCTTCTGTCGCTCAGATTCATTCTCGGCTCTCTCATGCGACCTTCTCCCCCATCTGCGCCGAATATATCTCGCGGTAGTCCTCGCACGTCTCGACGAGCTCGTCGTGGGTGCCGATTCCCACCATCTTTCCGTCGTCCATGACCACAATGAGGTCGGCGTGCTTCACCGCGCTGACCCTCTGCGCCACGATGAACTTCGTACACGCGGGGTACTCCCTGGTGAGAGCCCGGCGGAATCTCGCGTCCGTCGCGTAGTCCAGAGCGGACGAGCTGTCGTCCAAAACGAGTATCTCGGGACTCGCCGCGAGCGCCCTCGCGATGATGACCCTCTGCTTCTGCCCTCCGGAAAGGTTCATGGCCTTCTGGCCTATCACGAAGTCCATCCCGCCGTCCAATGCCCCTATGAACTCGTCCGCCTGTGCGCACTCCGACGCCTTCTGAACGTCTTCGTCGGGAATGTCCCTGAAGTATTTTATGTTGTCCCTCACGGTCCCCGAATAGAGGAAGTCGTTTTGGAAGGCCACGCCGAATTTTTTCCTCAAAGCCTCCGGCTCGTAGGCCCTAACGTCCCTTCCGTCCACGTACACCTCGCCCTCCCTCGCGTCGTAGAATCGGAGGAGAAGGTTTATTATCGTGCTCTTCCCGGAGCCCGTGCCGCCTATCACTCCTATGGTCTCACCGGGCTTTATGCCAAACGTTATGTGCTCGAGGTTGTCTTCGTTCCCGTTGTAGGAAAAAGAGACGTCACGAAACTCTATCTTGTATCTTCCGTCGCCCCTGCAGCACGAGGTGGCTCCCTCTTTTCCGTCATCCGCGTACACTTCCTGCCTTTCGTCCTCGTCCAGAACCTTTCTTATTCTCGAGCCCGAGGCTATCCCTCTCGAAATAGTGACGAATATCTTGGAAAACCCGAGCATGGAGTTCAAAATTATCGTGAAAAGCGAAAGGAATGCGAGAAGGTCTCCCGCGGAACTTTCCCTGTACATCCCGACGACTATTATCCCGACGAGCCCGAGGTTCAAAATCAGCGTCGCGAGGGGATTCGTGAGAAGCGTCATCTGATTGGCTCTGTACTCGTTTTTTCTGAGTTTCTCGTTTACCCCGGAAAACTTCCCCGTCTCGTAGTCCGATTTGGAAAGCGCCTTTACGACCCTCACGCCCGTGATGTTCTCCTGCATGGAGCGCACGACACCGTCGCCGTCTTTTTGCACGGCGTTGAAGAGCCTTATGGACCTTCTCGTTATGAAGACGAACGCCACCGTGACTATGGGAAGACATATGAGAAGCACCAGAGCGAGGAAAGGCTCTATGACAAAACAGAGTATGAGCCCGCCTATTAGGAGTATCGGCGCGCGGACGCCGAGTCGCATGGTCTCGGCCACCGTCTTGTTCACGTAGTACGTGTCGCTCGTCAGCCTCGATATGAGGGACGGCATGGAGAACCCGTCCACCTGCTCCGAGCGAAGGCGCGACGTCTTGGAAAACAGCGCGTATCTCAGATCATGCGTCATCTTGCCGGAAGATACCGCCGACAACCTGTTGGCGACAATATTCCCCGCGATGCATATTGCCGCGAAGACCAGCATTATCACGCCGAAAATCACGATTCTGATTATCGTCGCCCTGCCGTTCGCGGGATCGTACGCCGCGGCCACGTCGTCTATGAGATAGTCGAGGATGAGCGGCAGCATGAGCTCGGAGACCGACGCGATGAATTTTATGACGAGTCCCCAGGCAACCGTCTTTTTGTACGGTCCGAGGTACCGTATACACTCACCCATGTCACATTCCTCCGTCCATTATCTTCGTCGCGTTCTCGCAGAGCTTTTCTGAAAGCCGCACGAGCTCTGTCTTCTCTTCCTCCGTGAAGTCCGCCGTCACCCTCTCCCTCCAGTCGGCGTTTATGCGCCTTATCTCGCGAAGAACCTTCACTCCTTCGTCCGTGAGATATACGTTCACGCCGCGTCTGTCGCTGGGGTTTCCTTCGCGTCTCACGAGGCCTTTGTCCTCGAGACGCGCAAGCTGCCTCGCGACGTTGCTCTTGTTGACGAATATCTTTTTCGCGAGGGCGTCCTGCGATATGCCCTTCCCGTCTTCGTCGATGCCGAGAATGTACTTCGTCTGATACCCGTCTATGCCGACGTCGCCGAGGCTCTGCTCCCTGAAAAGGTCCTCGCACTGGGACACGCGGTTTAGATTTTTCATGAATGTGGCCATATCATAACGCCCCCCACGTCAATTTAGTTGCATGCGCAATAGTTGCACACGCAACAAGTAATAAAAGTATACGAAATTGCCGTTTTCCTGTCAATTCAAAAGCAAACGGAATCGTAGCCTCGTACACAAAAAAAGGCCGGCGCTTTGCCGACCGTATGTTTTGTTTAAT
>JAJQAK010000124.1 GCA_021203845.1 Clostridia bacterium
TTTTTTGAGCTTCTTTTTTACAGCGGTGCGCGAAAGGGGGAGATAAGCGCGCTCACGACGAGCGACGTGGAGAAACGGGGGGACGTCTACGCGATAAAGATTTCCAAAAACGCCAGTCGAAGGCACGACGGGAAAGGAATAATGGTCACTCCCCCTAAGACATATGCCAGCAACCGTACGGTGACGCTTCCCGAGTGTCTCACGAAAGAATTGGGCGAGTATCTTGAGGGGAAGGAGGGGTATTTGTTCGGGGGGAACGCGCCAGCGGATACGACTTCGTACAGTTTGGCGTTTGCCTCGGCGATTAAAAAAACCGGGGTTACGCGCATTCGTATGCATGACCTTCGTCACTCGCACGCGTCCATTTTGATTGCCGCGGGAGTTCCCGTGACGTCCGTTTCGAAAAGACTCGGACACTCGACGCCCAAGACCACGCTCGACGTGTATTCGCACTGTCTGGAAAAGGGGGAGGAGGAAGTCTTATCGGTTCTCAACGGACTGCCGGTCAAGAAAAAATGAATTGCGCCTTGGCCGCGCTGCGCGGTCTTTTTTTATGTGCGAACCGGTTGTTTGACATAGGTTTGTGAATGTGACTATACTGTATTCGGGAAGCGCAGAGACGGCAAAACACGGGCCGATTTCGTATCACAACAAAGTGTGTGACCAAAATGTGACCACGAAAAAAAATCTGAATCAAGATATTGACAGGTTGCGGACAAGAATATACTATATGGGGTAAAAAAATATAAAAGCAAAAGGACAGCTATGGTATGAAGGAAAAGAAAGAACAGGCGGCTGCCGAGACGGAAGATAAGGCGGAGGAGCCGGAAGAGGAGGAGAGGCAGGAGATAGTCCACACCATATCGCGCGCGGAGATATACTCCCTCACCAAGAACGTTTCCGACATTATAAGCGCCGGAAGGAAGATTTACAACAACAGGGCGGTCATATCGGAAAGGCTCAACCTTCTGTCGCTTATCTTCGGGATGGTCTACACGGGGCTCTACATCGCGTACGTCATATACTCCAGCGTCGGAAACAAGCTCGACATGGGGTACTGGGTCGTGGGTTTTGCCCTCATAGCCGTTTACGCGGTCATAGCCGTCGTCCTCCTCGTCTTAAGGACAAGAAGGCCACGGAAGAACACCAACATCTACAAAAAATACGGGAAGGCGCTCAAAGTCTTCAGATACGGCGCGAAGTTCCTATCCATTGGCATCGCCGTGTACGCGATAGTCATGAACGCGATGATGGGCGACACGTCTTCCGCCGTCGTCTCGATTCTCATCCTCGTATTCTCGATTCTCCTTCTCATCGTGCAGATTCTCATGATTTTGTTCGGAGGGATAGCGGGACTCTGCCGATGGCTTATGTCGCCCGTGAAGAGGAAGGAGAAGGCCTCCGTCGTGACGCTCGAGTGGTATGACGGCGTGACGAGCGGGAACGCCGATCTCAAGAGCACGAGGAAGGTCAACAAGAACTACGTGGACGAGATAGGTGTCGTCATAGACAAATACGTTCTCCCCGCGCTCGGCAAAAGAAAGATAGGCTCTTTCACGTCGGTGGACGTGCTGGGCATCATGGACTCCGTCCCCGAGGAGGACAGGATAATCTGCGGCGGGGTTTTCAAGAACGTTTTCAAATACGCCGTCGAGTGCGGGTACATAGCCGAGAATCCGTGCCGCGACATAGACCTTATCGGCAGCATAGACGAGGAAGAAAAAAAGACCCTCGCGAAGAGGATCGGTTCGAGCGGCAAGAGCTTCCTCACGCGCGGCGTGAAGAAGGTTGGGATGTCCCTTCTCAACAGATTCCTCGCGCCGGACGACGAATAAATTTCGCGCACAAAATAACTGGCTCCCGCCATCCCGGCGGGAGTCTTTCCTTAATTTCAGTATTCGCGGCGAAGTTCCGCGAGGCGTCCGACGAACACGACCCGTCCTTCCTCTATGTCCTCCTTCGTGATTAGAAGCCCGCTTTCCTCCACGGTTTCGTTGAGCGGCACGAGCCAGGTCACCTTCCTGTCTTTCGCGACGTATCTCATGTGCACGGGAAGGTCGTCGTTTATGTAGACCGCCACGATGTCGCCGTTGCTGAACTCATCCTGCTTGTGGAAGATGAGTACGTCGTCCTTTATGAAATAAGGCTCGTAGTTCATGTTGGTTATCCTAAGTCCTATGAAGTCACCCATCTGGTCCATGGAGGGGCGGAGTTCCTCTATTTTCACGGGGGTGCCGAGCTCGTCGATGGGAATCCCTTTCGGTAATTCGTCGTACACCGGAAGGTATTTCCCCCTGTCAGAATGGATGTCCTCCGTTGAAAGAAGGTAGTCCGTGGACACGTGGAAAAGTCTCGCGAGTTTGACGTACGTCGAGGAGTCCGGCTGAGAAAACGAGCCTTCCCACATGCGTATCGCGCTGGTGCTCTTTCCGAGCTTTTTCGCGAGAGTTTCGGGGCTCCACCCGAGCTGGAGTCTCAGGTTTTTGATTTTCGCACCTATTACCCTGTCGATTCCTTTTTCGTCGGAATCGCCTTCCGGTTTTTTTGACGCCATATACATTCTCTCCGTGGGCATTGTTTTCTTATGCTCCTATTTTACCACGTGTTATTTCAAATTTTGTCAACTGCCAGTTGACATTTTAAAAAAGTGCCTTATACACTAAACCTACTTTAAAACGGTATTCCGGCACGTGCGAAGCACGGTGTTTTTGTCCCAAATAATATCCGGGCGCCGCTTTCGCGACGCCCGAATAATATAGCAAGGAGGTGTTATCCAAAGCGGACTAAGTCCGTTTTGCTGGTATGGGCTATTTTACGATGAGACTTTCGCCGGTCATCTCTTCCGGTTTTTCGAGCCCCATGAGCTCGAGAAGCGTGGGCGCGAGGTCGGCGAGAATTCCGCCGTCGCGAAGTTTCGCGTCCCTGTATTTTTCGGAACATACGATGACCGGAACGGGGTTGAGGGTGTGCGCCGTGAAAGGCGTTCCGTCCTCGTTGAGAAGTTTGTCCGCGTTGCCGTGGTCCGCCGTGACAATCGCGGCGCCGCCCATGGAAAGTATCTTGTCGACGACCTTCTGCACGCACTCGTCCACTGTGCCCACCGCCTTGACGCAGGCGGGGATGATTGCTGTGTGGCCGACCATGTCGCAGTTGGCGAAGTTGAGAATGACCATGTCGTACTTTCCCGTGTCGAGTTCCTCGAGAACCTTGTCGGTGACGAGGTACGCGCTCATCTCGGGCTGGAGGTCGTACGTGGCGACCTTCGGGGAGTCGATGAGGTCTCTGTCCTCTCCCTCGTTGGGCTTTTCCACGCCGCCGTTGAAAAAGAAAGTGACGTGGGCGTATTTCTCGGTTTCGGCGATCCTTAACTGGGTCTTGCCTTTCGACGCGGCGTACTCGCCGAGCGTGTTTTTGAACGTGTCCTTGGGGAACGCGATGTTCACGCCGGTGAAGGTGGCGTCGTACACGGTGAAGCAGACGTATGTGGGGTGAAGGAATCCCGTCTTTCTCTCAAAGGCCTTTCCTTTGGGTACGACGAACTCCTCCTGGGAGACGGCCCTCGTGATCTGGCGGGCCCTGTCGGGACGGAAGTTGAAGCAGATGACGGTGTCTCCTTCCTCTATGATTCCTATGGGTTTGCCGTTTTCGCAGACCTTTATGGGGAGGAGGAACTCGTCGGTGACGCCGGCGGCGTAGCTTTCCTTTATCGCGTCGACGGGGTTTTCGCACTGCGTCCCGGTGCCGAGCGTGAGCATGTCGTACGCCTTTTCGATGCGCTCCCAGTTGTTGTCCCTGTCCATGGCGTAGTATCTTCCGCAGACGGAGGCCACTTTCCCGCAGCCTATCTTTTCTATCTCGTCCATGAGGTCCCCGACGTCGGTCGCCGATGACGTGGGGGAGACGTCACGCCCGTCCGTGAAGCAGTGGACGTAGCAGTTCTCGATTCCCTGCTGCTTGGCCATTTTGAGAAGCGCGTAGAGGTGGTTGATGTGGCTGTGCACGCCGCCGTGGGACACGAGTCCGTAGAGGTGGACGTTTTTGCCGCTCTCCTTTGCCTTGCGGAAGGCGTCTACGAGCACGGGGTTGGTGAAAAAATCCCCGTCGGTTATGGCTTTGGAAATCTTCGTGAGGTCCTGGTAGACGATGCGTCCCGCGCCGATGTTGAGATGGCACACCTCGCTGTTTCCCATCTGCCCCTCGGGAAGCCCCACGGCGAGTCCGCAGGCGGTGAGGGTGGAGTTGGGATATTTTTCCTTGAGGGCGTTGACGTTTTTGCTGCCGTTGAGGGTTATTGCGTTGCCCTCCGACGGAGGCGCTATGGCGTAGCCGTCCATTATGAGTATAGCGTAAGGTTTTTTCTTTTCCATAAAAATCCTCCGGGCGGAGTGTCCGCCGTTCTAACCGTTTGTTCTGGGCTTGTCGTAGTTGACTATCTCGGCGAAGTCCTTCGTAAGCGACGCACCGCCTATGAGTCCGCCGTCTATGTCGGGCTGGGCCATGAGCCCCCTGCAGTTGGCCGCGTTCATGGAGCCGCCGTACTGTATGATTACGTTTTCGGCGCACTTCGGGCAGAAGATTCTTCCTATCTCGGAGCGTATGAAGGCTATCGTCTCCTCGGCCTGCTCGTTCGTCGCGACGACGCCCGTGCCTATCGCCCAGACGGGCTCGTAGGCTATGACGACCTTCGTGATGTCCTCTATCTCCGCGAGGCCCACTTCCATCTGCTCGCGTATCACGGCTTCTGTGCTTCCCGCGAGGCGCTCGGCGAGCGTTTCGCCCACGCACACGATGGGGGTTATCCCCGCCGCGAGCGCGGCCTTGGCTCTCTTGTTCACGCCGAGGTCGGTTTCTCCGAAGTACTGGCGTCTTTCGCTGTGCCCTACTATGGCGTATTTCACGCCGTACTCGAGGAGCATGTCGCAGGATATCTCTCCGGTGTACGCCCCTTCCTTTTCCCAGTGCACGTTTTCCGCGCCTATCGCTATGTTGGTGCCTTTGGCGGCCTCGGTCATGGCGGGGATGAGTATGGCGGGTACGCAGAACGCCACGTCGCAGTTCGCGTCCTTGACGAGGGGCGCGAGCTCCTTTATGAGTGCGGCTCCGGTTTCCGCCGTCATGTGCATTTTCCAGTTTCCCGCGATAAAGGGTTTACGCATGTGTGTTCTCCTAAAAAATTACAATGCGAGGCCCGCGCGCGGACGCGCAGACCCCGTAGTCTTCCTGATTAAACTTTGTCGTTGAGGCATTCGATTCCGGGGAGGGCCTTGCCTTCGAAAAGCTCGAGGGACGCGCCGCCGCCCGTTGAGATGTGGGTTACTTTGTCGGCGAAGCCGAGCTGCTGGATTGCCGCCGCGCTGTCGCCGCCGCCTATTATGGTCGTGCACTTTCCGTATACGTCCGCGAGTGCCTGGGCTACGGCCTCGGTGCCTTTCGCGAGCGTGGGGTTCTCAAAGACTCCCATGGGTCCGTTCCATACGACGGCCTTGGCGCCGTGTATCTCGTCGGCGAAGAGCTTGCAGGTCTTGGGACCTATGTCCATGCCCATTTTTTCTGCGGGAATCTTCGCGGAGTCCACGACCTCCGTCTCGACGGGCGCGTCGATGGGATCGGGGAAGGAGGCGGTCACGACGGTGTCCACGGGAAGAAGTATCTTCTTCCCGGAGGCCTTGGCCTTTTTGAGCATGTCGCTGCAGTATTCTATCTTGTCCTCTTCGAGAAGGGACTTGCCTATCTCTCCGCCCTGAGCCTTTATGAAGGTGTAGGCCATGCCGCCGCCGATGATGAGCGTGTCGCATTTCTCGAGAAGGTTGTTTATGACGTTGAGCTTGTCGGCAACTTTGGCTCCGCCGAGGATGGCGACAAACGGTCTCTCGGGGTTCTCGAGGGTGTTGGCCATGACGGAGATTTCTTTTTCTATGAGGAATCCGCAGACCGCGGTCTTTATGATGCCGTATTCGACGATTGCCGCCGTGGAGGCATGGGAGCGGTGTGCCGTCCCGAACGCGTCGTTCACGTAGATTTCGGCGTCGTGGGCGAGCGCCTTGCAAAATCCCTCGTCCCTCTTTTCCTCTTCCCAGTGGAAGCGGAGGTTTTCGAGAAGAACCGCCTCGCCGTCTTTGAGAGCGTCGCGTTTCGCGGTCGCGTCGGGTCCTATGACGTCCGTCGCGAACACAACCTTGCCGTCCAGAAGCTCTGCGAGTCTTTTTGCGACGGGAGCGAGCGTGAGTTTTTTGGGCTCGTCCGCTCTTGCCTTCGCCTCGATTTCCTCGGCGGTCGTCTCTCCCGCGTCTACCTTCTTTTGGTCCTTCTTGTTGAGCTTGAAGCTTTCCGAGAAGATGGGATGGGGCTTTCCGAGATGCGAGCAAAGCGTCACTTTAGCGCCCTGGTCGAGGAGGTATTTGATCGTGGGAAGGGCTCCCATGATTCTGTTCTCGTCGGTTATCACGCCGTCTTTGAGAGGTACGTTGAAGTCACAGCGCACAAGCACTTTTTTGCCTTTGAGATCGCCGAGATCTTTCACGGACATTTTGTTCATAAAACACCACTCCTTTGGATAAATATTTTTTCTTACTTTCATATTATAGTATGGCGGGCCTTCAAAAGTCAATTGCAAACGTCCTTATCTCGGACGTATTTTCTTGCGTGCGGGGCGCTCGGGTGTTATACTTTTGAAAGACGCTTAAAGGAGTGGGAAATGGAAGAGAAAGAAAAACTTGGCGCGGAAGAGATGGACGGCGACGCCGCGGAAGAGGACGAAGAAGAGATTTCGGACGAAGAAGACGAAGAGGAAGAAGACGCGAAGCCCTCGACCCCCGAGGATTTTTTGAAGCTCGGCCTGGAATTCAAGGAAGGAAAGGACGTCCCGCAAAACTACAAGGAGGCGTTCAAATACTTTTCCGTGGCCGCGGAAGGCGGACTCGGCAAGGCCATGTACAACCTCGCGCTGTGCTTTGAAAACGGCTACGGCACTGGAGAGGACAAGGAGAGGGCCATGGAGTGGTACCGTAAGGCTGTCGACGCCGGCGACACCTCGGCCATGGTGAACCTGGGACTGTCGTATCTTGCGGGCGACGGAGTGGAAAGGGACGAAAAAGAGGCCGTAAAGCTTTTCGACGCGGCGGCAAAGGCGAACGACCCGGACGGCCTTTACAACGTGGGGCTTTGCATGCTCAACGGCTGGGGCGTGCCGAGGAACGAGACGGAGGGCGCGCTCGCGGTGAGAAAGGCCGCCATGAAGAATCTTCCGGAGGCGCAGAACAGGCTGGGATTCTGCTACGAAAAGGCGATAGGCGTTCCCCCCGACAACATAGAGGCCGCGAAATGGTACACCAAGGCCGCGAAGCAGGGCTTTGCCGAGGCGCAGCACAACTTAGGTTTTTGCTACGAGCGGGGCATAGGCGTCGAAAAGGACACCGTGGAGGCGGTGGAGTGGTACGAGAAGGCGGCCGCCCAGGGAAATTCGGCGGGCCTTTGCGCGCTCGGCGAGTGCTACCGCGACAACATAGGCGTCAAAAAGAACCTTCCCAAGGCGGTGAGGTACTTCGTTTTGGCCGCCAGAAGAGGCAACAAATACGCCGAGCAGCAGCTCACCAAGAAGCCCCTTAAGAAGGTCTACGCCAAGATGGAAAAGATTAAGCTCAAAGACGAGTGATTCCGGCGGGCCTTCCGGCCTGCCTTTAAAGTATA
>JAJQAK010000096.1 GCA_021203845.1 Clostridia bacterium
CCGACGCGGAGTCGGATCTTTGTCTGGAGCCCGCGTGGTACATCAGGAAGGCCTGCCGGCTCGAGTTAGAAGAGGGCAGGGACGCGATGATTCGCTTCATAAACGACTATTGATATTCGGTGTTTGAATGGCTGACGACGACAGACAAAACAGAATAAGACCCGCGGACAGAATCGACACGAGGATGGCGGAGGTGTCGGAGGAAGATGACGAGCTTCGTCAGTCGCTCTTTTCGAGGATAAGGAGCAACACGACCTTCCTTCGCTTCGTCGGACTCATCGTCGTGCTCCTGCTTCTCGTGATGGAGGTCGTCATAATCGTGCAGCTCAGCCCCAGCAGGCTTTTCAGCGAGGAAACGACCGCCCCCATCATCATAATAGTGGTGTGCAGCCTCGTTCTGGACGCTCTCTGCGTCATGGACATATATATCGCCTTCGGGATGAAGACGAGGATAGTCGTGTACACGATGGAGTATCTCATGCTTTTCGTCGTGTGTCTCATGGGCGGAACCGTGTACATATCGGTCCTCATGTGCATAGTGCTCACGCAGATGTACATAGCGCTTCCGAGGCTCCGCGACCAGATTATTCTTCTCTGCGTCGCGGCGGTGCTGTACGTGGTCTCGTTCATCATATCGGGGTACGTGCGGGACATCGACGTCAACGTCGTGACGTCGTTCGTGGGCGACGCGTTCCTCGGGGTCCTCATTCTTCTCGCGCACTTCTCGGTCGAGAACGCCATACTGTGGCTTTACAGGCTCAACAAGAGGCTGTCGGCGTCGCTCAAGGCGGAAGAGGAGAGCCGCGAGGAACTCAAGGACGTCTACAGGCAGCTTTCCGAGTCCGCGGTCTACGAGGAGAGGAACAGGATAGCGGGGGACATACACGACAACGTCGGGCACGCCATAACCACCGTCATAATGCAGACGGAGGCCGCGAAAAAGCTCATGGACAAGGACCCCGAGAACGCAAAGAAGGCGATAACCTCCGCGAACGTGCAGGCCAGAAACGCGCTCGAGCAGATGAGAGACAGCATACACCTTCTCGCGGGGAGAGAGGACAAGGTCACGATAAAAAGCGCCGTGGAGGAGACCTTTTACAAGACCATGGACGGCACGGACATAAAGATAATGTCAGACATAGACGAGATTGCCGTGGGCGACATGCAGTACAGGATAATAGACAACGCGGTGAAGGAGGCCCTGTCGAACGGCATGCGGCACGGCGGGGCGACGGCGTTCTACGTCGAGCTCAAGCGCGAGGGCGACACCGACAGGCTCCTCGTGTCGGACAACGGCAGGGGGCTTTCCTCCGGGTACACGGAGGGTTACGGCCTTCGCAGGATGAGGCTGTCGTGCGAGGCGATAGGCGCCGAGATGAAGATGGAAAGCGTGGACGGCGAGGGCTGCGAGCTTACGCTCCGGCTTCCCGTAAAAACCGTTAAAGTCGGGGGAGAGACATAAATGATAAAAGTATTGCTTTGCGACGACCAGACGCTGCTCACTCAGAGCCTTCGTACGGTCATAGAGTCGTACGGGGACATCATGGTGTGCGGCATAGCGAAGGACGGAGAGGAGGCCCTGGAAATTTGCAAGGCGGCCCACCCGGACGTCGTTCTCATGGACATAAGGATGCCCGCCATGAACGGCGTCGTCGCAACGAAGAAGATAAAGGAGCTCGACGACAACATAAAGGTCATAGTGCTTACGACCTTCGACGACAGCGACTATATTTTAGGCGCGATAAACAACGGCGCGAGCGGGTACCTTCTCAAGGACATAGGCGCCGAGGCTCTCGTAGACTCCATACGGTCCGCCGTGAAGGGTGACACCATTCTTCCCACGAAGATAGCGAAGAAGATTACCGACGCCGCCATGCTCGTTTCCGACGACAAGGAGATAAAGCTCAAAAAAACCTACGGCCTTTCCGACAGGGAGGCGGAGATAGCCGACATGATCTTCGACGGCTTCACGAACAGACAGATATCTTCCGCCCTCAAAATTTCCGACGGCACGGTGAGAAACTACATCTCCACCGTCTACATGAAGCTCGGAGTCGACAACAGGGCCGACGCCGTGGCGCTCATGAAAAAACTCGGGAAGTGACGTTTCGGTTTCGGCGTAATGAAAACTTTGTGACGTTAATTTTTAACATTTAACATATAATTATCATATCTAACATTGTGAAGTTATCATATTTACAGTCAAAGACACTCATAAATGATAGAAATTAACAAAAATTTTATTTAAAAAATTTTTCTGAATGTTATTGACTGACATTTCCGGATTTAATAGAATATGGGCGTGGTTCGGGGAAGCCCGGAACGCAATAAGAAAAAAGGAGGATCCGGAAATGCTCATATACGACAAACTACCTGAGCTTGAGGAGAAAAACGAGAACTACGGAGTGTCCGCGCTTTCTTACGTTTTGCTCTGCATGGGCCGCTGATTGGCACCTTTAATCCCGGCCGGGGGAAAAAACGGGTGCGTTATTTTGGTTGACATGAAAATCGGCCCGGTACTATAATGCACCTGTGAGGAAGGGGGATAACCCTTCCCGCCTAAAGCAAAAGGATGGACGGAAAAGTTTACGGTTTTGCAATTTGTCTGTAGTACCGACAGACGGACGAGTCGCCCGCGGGCGACCATTTTTTTTGAGGAGACTTGCGATGAACGGGAAAATACTCACTATGCAGGACGTGTCGTGCATGGGACAGTGCTCCATGACGGTGGCGCTTCCGATACTTTCGCACTTCGGGATTGAGACCGTCATTTTGCCTACCGCGATACTTTCCAACCACACGATGTTCAAGACGTGGAGCTATCTGGACCTCACGCCCGAGCTTCCCAACATCTTCAAAGGCTGGGAGGACAACGGATTCACGTTCGACGGCTTCCTTTTGGGGTACCTCGGCAAAAAGGAGATAATGGACGCGGCGAAGGAGTGTTTTTCTAAATTTTCTTCAAAAAACGCACCCGTCATCATAGACCCCGCTTTCGGCGACATGGGAAAGCTCTACGGCGGCTTCGACGAGGCGTACGTGGAGAGCATGCGAGGCCTCATAAAAAGCGCGGACATAATAATCCCGAACCTTACCGAGGTTTGTTTCCTCGCGGGCTGCGAATACAAAGAAATCTATGACAAAGAATACCTCGAGGCCTGCATAAAAAAGCTCTCCGCGCTTACCGGCGCCAAAATCATAGTCACCGGAGTGGAGTTTGGCGACGGACTCATAGGCGAGGCGGTGTACGAGGACGGGAAAATAGATTACACATTCGAGAAAAAGCTCGACATGCGCTCCCACGGCACGGGCGACATCTTCGCGGCCGTTTTCGCGGCGTACTATTTCTCCGGCCACACGCTCGTTGACGCGTGTCGGAAGGCGGGGCAGTTCGTCGCCGTATGCATAAACAACACGGAAAAAGAACACAGCTACGGCGTTCGTTTCGAGAAGGCGCTCGCACCCATCGAGTGAGCGAATTTCGGCAAAAAAACGAGGCGGACCCGTCGCGAGCCCGCCTTTTATGACGCGAAATATTTTTTAGAGGTCGAACGCTATCGCCGTTATGTCGTCTTTGGGCTCCGCGCCGAAGTCGGAAAGGGCCCTGTCGAGCCTTTCGGTGAAGTCGCTTGAGGAGGTCGAAACGGAGAGAACCCTTTGGACGCTTTCCACGCCGAAGGTTTCCCCCGCCGGGTTTCTGCACTCGGTGACTCCGTCTGTGAGCATGACGAGCATGTCGCCGGAAGAATACGGCATCGCGTCCTCGAAGTACGCCGGTTCGTCGAACCAGTTGCTGACGGGCGGACACGAGGAGGTCATCTTGGTTATCCCGCCCTCGGTCTTTAAAAGCATGGGAGCGTTGTGGCCTGCCATGGAATAGGTGAGAAAGCCGTCGTCTATTCTGACGGCCGCGACGGTGATGTAGTTTTTTTCGTCTGCCTCAAGCTCGCAAAATCTCTCCTCCAGGGCGGATATGGCGGCGGCGGGGGAGCGTATCCCCTTGTCGAAGGCCCCGCGGACAAACTGGGTGAGCATCCCGGCGGACACGTCCTTTCCCGAGACGTCAGCTATCATGGCGCAGGCCCTGCCGTCCACGCTGTATGTTTCCACGACGTCCCCGCTCACCTCGTTGAGGGGCTTGTAGATGTATGAGTACGTTTTGCTGCCCGCGAAATTCTGCGTGGGGAGGAATCGCTGCTGTACGTCCGCGGCAAGCCTTAGGCGCGCCATGTATTCGGCGGAGGGGTCGATTATCCCGAGATATACGTTTTTTCCTATGGGTTTTACGGAGAGCGGGAAACTGGCTCCCTGCTCCGAGGCCCCGACCCTGACGTTCATGTCTATCCTTCCCGCGACTTCGCCGCGCGTTTTTGCGGAGGAAAGGAAGGCGGACACGAGGGGGCATTTTGAGGCCGCGGGGCACGTTAAACATCTGCCGGTTCCGTCCGCGCAGTTCACGCACTCGCCCACAAAGCATTTGGCTCTCGCCCCCGGGAACAGCTTTTGGAAGGCGCCGTTCACGAACAGCGTCTTTAAGTTCCCGTCTGTGACTATGACCGCCGAAGATATCTCGTCCGCGATTTTCCTGTAATATCTTTTATTCATCCGTGAGCTCTTTTATGCCTTCCGGGAGGAAGAAGCGGAGTTTTCCGTGCACTACCTCGGCTTCGAGCGGCATGCCGTCGTAGAGTTCGCCCTCGGCCTGTATTGTTCTTTGCGGCCCGTCGCAGGTCACCCTGACCTTTTTCGCCTTGACGAGCGTCACGGCCTTGAGCTTTTCTATGTTTCCCGCCATGATCCGTAGGAACTGCGGAATTACCTTCCCCCTCGACACGAAGTCCGTGAGGTTTACCACCATGTATCCGTCGTTGAGAAGGTATGTGGGGAAAAGCCGTATGCCTCCGCCTATCTGTCTGCCGTTTCCGAGGCAGGTGAGTATCCCGAAGTGCTCGGAGGTTTTTCCGTCTATCTCTATCGTGAACTTGTAGCCTTTGAACCTCACGAGCGCCCTTATCGTCGCGAATATGTACTTGAGCCTTCCGCGATATCTTCCCCTGTACGCCCGCTGCAAAATGTCGACGTCTATTCCCATCCCCACGGCGTTTACGGAGCGGAGTCCCGAGGAGAGCTCTATGCAGTCTATGAAGACGGGCTCCCGCGAGATTATCATTTTCGCCGCGTCGGAAACGTTTTTGGGAAGATGGCATGCCGCGGCAAAGTCGTTCCCCGTGCCTATGGGGATGAGACCTAGCCTGCATGAAGATATGTCGGCAACGCCGTTCAAAACCTCGTGAAGCGTCCCGTCGCCGCCGCAGGCGATTATCGTGGCGCCATCTTCCGACGAGGTGATTTCCTTCGCCATCTCGGACGCGTGCCCCGTGCGCTCGGTGACGTAGACTTTGTAATCGAGTCCCGCCCCGTCGAAGACCGACTTCACCTTTTCGACGTATTTCGATTTTTTCCCTTTTACGGCGAGGCCGTTGAAGATGAGATGGTACATGTCGTCTCTCCCGCCGTTTATTTTCGCCGGGGAAACTCCCCGTCCGCCAGTCAATTATAACAGATAAATTTTTCCTTGTCCACATCTGCGGCGGATTTTGCGCCGCACGGGATAAATTTAGGAGGCACATGAAATGAAAGACGCATATCCGGAAATTCTCATACCGGAAGAGCTCGAAACCCTTGCCGCGGAGTGCGAGAGGGAGGGGGTTCCTTTGTACGTCGTGGGAGGGGTCGTCCGCGACGCGTTTTTGGGGGTTCGCCGCGAGGGCGTCGAATACGACGTCGCGGGGCCCTCTGACACCGACAAAATGGTGGAGATGGCGAAAAGAGCCGGATTTTTCATCGTGTCGGTATATAAAAGAATCGGCACCGTCAAGGCGAAAAAGGGCGGTGTCTCCATAGAGTTCACGTCGTTTCGGAGGGACAGCTACGTGAAGGGGCACAGGCCCGAGTCCGTGATGTTCACGGAGGACATAAAAGAGGACGCACTCAGACGCGACTTTACCTGCAACGCCGTTTACTACGACATATCACGGGGTCAATTTTTGGATCCGCTCGGGGGAATCGCCGACATACGGGCGAAAATCTGCCGGGCCACGAGAAATCCCGCGGACGTTTTCGCGGAGGACGGACTCCGCCTTATGCGCCTTGCGAGGATATCGTGTCAGATAGGTTTCGACCCTGACCCGGAAACCAGGCGGGGAGCCAGAGAAAACGTCGCCCTCATCCGCGACATCGCGTGCGAAAGGATATGGGCGGAGCTCGACACAATCCTTCACGCTGACAAAAAGTACGACGTCAGGGACGCACATTACAAGGGGCTTGTGACTTTGTACGAGTGCGGTGTTCTTTCCGAGATAATTCCGGAGCTCGCCGCGGGCGACGGCATGGCCCAGCCCCCGAACTACCACAAGTACGACGTCCTGCGGCACTCGCTCCGCTGCGTACTCTACGCCCCGCCCGGGATACGGCTCGCGGCGCTTTTGCACGACGTCGGAAAGCCCGCGTGCAAAACGGAGACCGGACACTTTTACAGGCACGAGGAGGCGGGGGTGGACATCGCTGCGGAGATAATGAGAAGGCTCCGCGTCCCCAAGGAGGAGGCGCGAAGGGTCAAGTTCCTCGTGCGCTGGCACATGTACGACTGCGACTGCAAGGCGTCGGAAAAGAAGATAAGGAAGTTCATAATAGAAAACCCTTCGCTTTTCGAGGACGTCCTCGCGATAAAGCAGGCGGACTTTTCCGCGTGCAAAGACGACCTTTCCGAGTGTCCCACCGTCACGAAGTGGAAAGGGATCTACGCCGCGATGAAAAATGAGGGCGTCCCCATGAGTCTCAAAGAGCTCGCCGTGAGGGGGAACGTCCTTCTGGACGCGGGGATAGAGCCCCAAAACGTGGGAACCATCCTCAAGGCACTTCTTTACGAGTGCGCGATAGGCGCCCTTCCCAACGACGAGGAGCACATCGTGAGGCGCGCGGCGTCAATGGAAAAGGAGCTTCGCAAAAGGTGATTTTATTGCGATTAAAAATAATGCAGCATACTTGACCTCGGAAAAGGAGTTCATTTGCGGTTAAAAAACGTGCGGGAGGGCGAATTTCGCTCCCGGGAAGGGAGAGATTCGCCTTTTTGGCTTGATTTTGGCTCTTTAGTATATTATAATGAGATGAGCTGACCGTTTTCGGTTCCATTTTTTCCCAGGGAGCTTTAAATGAGCAAAGTCGCTTGCGTGGTGATATCGCTGCTACTCGGAATAATCATAGGCCTTGCCGCCGTCGTGGGGGGAGTGTTTTTGGTTCTCTCCATAAACGTCGACACGCTTCTCGGCTGGGTGGGGCTGGAAGACGACAACAAGAACGAGGACGGCAGCTACGTATACATCGCGGGTGACCAGAGCCTTCTCAAAACCATAAACGACACGATAGACTTCTTCTCCAACCTCGACACGAGCACGCTCGCGGGCCTCAACGATTTTCTTCCGGCCGTCGGGCTCGCCGTTGACAGCATCGCCGATTCGCTCAAGGACGGCACGGGCATCGAACTCGACGTGGACGGGCTCATGGAAACGCCCATAAACGACCTCGGCGACTGGCTCAACGACTGGGTGAGGGAGATACAGCTCTACCCCGTCGTCGAGACGCTCCTTCCCAGCTATCTCGAGGGAGACGAC
>JAJQAK010000047.1 GCA_021203845.1 Clostridia bacterium
TTTTACGGCCCGCGCCGAGATTTGTCATGGCCGTAATAAATTCTTCCTTCGTCATACGCCGCCTCTCCTTTTTTCTTCGCCTTCAATACGGACTTCGCATGTACTCGAACTCGTGCAGAAGCCCGCTGAATGAGTCTATCACGTCACACCAGACATAAATCCCGTCGGGATTTTCGCCGCTCTCCCGGATCTCATCAATGCGTCTGTCGGCGTATCTGTCGCACACCCTCAGTTTGTCCCTCGCGAGCTCGAAGGCGAACATGTAGTCCGTCTCGTCGAAAATGTGTATTGTGTCGTCGTTTCTTCTCGCGTACGTCCGGCGATACGCCTTGTTGACCATTCTTCCCTCTTTTTTAAGGTAGTCCCGCATTTCGTCGGACGTCATGCCCTCCACAGCTCTCTCCGCCACGAATACGCGGGAGCTCATATACACGCTCTCCGCGGCGTTCGCTATGCCGGCGAGATTTTTTTTGAGAAGCGCTATGCGTCCGTCGTCCAAAAGGCTCACATCGCAGGACGCTTCGCGCAAAACACCGACGTAAAGCGTGCCCGCAAATTCCAAACCCATGACATGACTCAAAAGACCCCTAGTCTCTTCCGTGGTCATGGAGCCGAGTTTCCTCCCCCCGAGAACTTCCTTCTCAAAGGCATCTATGAGCCCGTCAGAAAAGAAACCGAAGTCCCTGCACATCCTGTCCGCGTCTGTCTTTATGAGCTTGTCGAAGTCGCATGAGGTGTCTATGCCGCGCCGTCGTCCCCGTCTCAGAAGCAGCACGTCGCCGAGCGCCACATAGTCCCCGTCAACGATGAGAAGAAGCTTTTTGACCTCCCTGAAGACTGCGCTTCCCAAGGCTCCGAGAATTTCGAGAAGAACCCCTCTGTTGTTGTCGGAAAGCGGGTTTCCCTCCGCCATGGCGCCGCGCCAGACGGAGACGTAAAGCGACCCCGCCTCGTCGGAGGACAACTTACCGATTTTCTCTCCGAACGCCCAGCCGTCCCCGGGCGGGAGTGCGACCACGCCCAGTTTTTTCGCGGCCTTTGACAAAAGGGCGTCTGAGCCGAGGCCGAACTCCCCGCAAAGCACCTCCTCGACGTCGCCGGTTATCGTCTCCGCGTCCGCCGCTGAAGTGCCATTTTTCGTCTCCTCGATGATGTCCGCGTGTTTTTTAGCGATTTCGATAAGTTTCGTCAAATCCTTCCTCATAAGCCGCCTCCACGGTCACTTCCCGTCGTCCAGCAGAAAATAATCTCTGTTGTAGTCGAAAAACTCCGAATCGTCCAGTCCGTCCAGAAGCCTCGTCAGAAGATGGAGATTGAACGGGCAGTCGCCACCGCCTTCGCAGGCGAGCCTTGTCGCAAAACGGGGATATTTGAGAAAAAGTCTCCATCTGACTGGCGTATGATTTTCACAGAGGGTCCCGTCCGGATTCTCCCACATTTCGTCTCTGCCGTAGTAGCTTCCCCTCCATTCGTCTATCCCTATTTTTCTGAGCGCGTCGATGAAAATTTCTCTGTTCGTAAGCCCTCTCCGCCCGAGTTTTTCCTCGGCCTCAATGTCGCACTTGCGAGGCGAATAGATTTTGCACGGTACAAGCAAGTTCATAAGATTTCTGACTTCGTTCCTGTACATTTCGATGTCGTGTCCTTTGAGAAAACGGCCGTCTCTGTATTCTTGCGTAAGGTAATAAAAAAGCGTCTCCCTGTACACGTTTGTGACTCCTTCCGTCCTCGTCTTGTCGTTGCGGCAAAGATATCCCTCCGTACCTTCCTTCGGGCAGGTTTTCTCGACTATCTTGTAAATCAGCACGTTGTCTTTTTTGAGATAAACATGGTATGAGAAGGTTCCTCCGTTTTTCTCTTCCTCGTCGTATCTTAAATATGTCAGACCTTCGTACGTCTTTTTCCTTTTTGTCTCAGCCTTTTTTTCCGTTTCGGAAAGTTCTCCTCCGCGCACTTCCCTCAGCTTCGCCTCGACGTGCGGCAGTGCCCCGCTGTACGCCCTTTCAAAAAGGCAACTGGTTTTGATGTCGCAGTCCTCAATGCATTCGCCCCGCTTAATGGGAAACCCATAATAGAAATGTTTGATTTCGACTCTGCATTTGTCTCTTTCCTTTTTGATCATGCGTATCTCTCTTTCCAGTCTCTTCTCGTCGTCCCCCACGTAAAACGTCGGCAAAACATACATACGCCGTCCTCCTTATTTTCCCCAGATTTCTATTTTTCCGCCTTCCCCGTAGTGCCAGAAGTTGTCGGAAGAATACGGCTCAGTTTCTTTATAGAAGTATACCAGCTCGGAGCCTTCTTCGTCAAGGTCAAGATTTGCGGTGTCAACGTCCACCTTTCTCCAGTCGTCCCGGTCCCCCTTGTAGAATACGTGCTCGAGCGAGAAGCACTCGGCGAACGCCGCGACGTTCACGGCCTTCACGTTTTTCGGCACCACGACGTCTTTGAGACTCGTGCACGTCTCGAACGTCCCCTCCTCTATGAAGGCGAGCCCCTCGGGAAGCTCCACCCTTTCCAAAGAGGTGCAGAGCTGGAAAAGAGCCCCGCCCGTCTCCTCGATGTACGCGGGGAACCTGACGCTTTCGAGGAACGTGCATTCATTGAACACGGCGTTCCCTATCTTTTTCACGCTGTCGGGAAAGCGGAAGGAGCGGAGCCCCGTGCAGCCCGAGAACGCGAGATCCCCCACTGTGAGTGTTCCCTCGGGAAGCGACACGTCCATAAGGCACGAGCACCCGAAAAACGCCTTCCTGCCCACGGCCTTCAAAGAGGCCGGAAAACCGACTCTGAAAAGCCTCGTGCAGCCCGAGAACGCGCACTCGCCTATCTCCCCCACCCCGTCCGGAATATATATTTCCGTGAGGTTTTCGCACCCGTAGAAGACGTGCCCGCCCATGAATCTGAGAGAAAAAGGCAGAGTCACGCTCTCAAGGCTTTCGCACCCGAAAAAAGCCTCCTCTCCCAGATACTCGACGCCCTCGGGAAGAACGACGCTCTTTATGTGTGTAAGCCCTTTGAACGCCCCGTCCGACACGCCCGAAACCTTTCTGCCGTCGATCTCGGCGGGAACGACAATCTCCTCCGCCGTGAGGTTCAAGAGGCCCTTCACGGCAAAGCCTTCACCGTATCTTTCGTAAATAAATCCGTTTCTTTCCATATCTTCACCTCCTCACTCGTTCCATATGCGGACCTTTCCGTCCCCGTCTATGCGCCAAAAGTTACCGTCCGTCATCGGCATGCTGTCGCTGTAGAAGTACACCCTCGCGTCTCCGAGGGCTTTGTTTCCCTGGCACACCCCGAGATGTCTCCAGTCGTCCAGACTCCCCACGAAGAACACGTCCTCGAGGCGGTCGCAGCGGTAGAACGCCTCCGGTCCCACCTCCATGACGTCTCTCGAGAACATGACGTGCTTTAACGACACGCACCCGCGGAACGCGCTGTCCTCCACCGTGAAGACCGACTCCGGCACCACTATCTCCTTCAGGCTCCTGCACCCGTCGAATACCGATTTTTCCAGCTTGCCGATTCCTCGGGGGAGAGTAACCCCCTTGAGACCGTAGCAGTCGGAAAAGGCCGCGTAATCTATCTTTTCCACGCTCTCCGGCAGCGACAAATACTCTAGGGACTCGCACCCGAAAAACGTAAGCTCGCCTATCTCCTTGAGGTCCGCGGGAAGGGCTATCTTTTTGAGCTTCGCGCATTTCCCGAAGGCGCCCCTGCCTATCTCCCTGACGCTTTCCGGGACGGCGAGCTCCGTGAGGGACGCGCACTCGCCGAACGCGCACTGACCTATCTTTTCCACGCCGTCGGGGATCGTAATCTCCCTGAGCTCTCTGCACCCGAAGAACGCATATCCGAATATCTCCTTCACCGTGGATGGAATGACCGTCTTTTCCAAAGAGACGCACCCTCTGAAAAGGTTCTCGCCTATGAACTCCAAGCCCTCGGGAAGACTCACGCGCCTCAGCGCCCTGCAGTTCTCGAAGGCGAACGCCCCGACGCATCCGACGCTCGAGGGAATCTCGATTTTACGGAGCCTGTCGCAGTCGCGGAAGGCCCCGACGCCTATCGCGAGAACGCCGTCCGACAGCGTCACGCTCTCGAGCTGCCCGCACCCCTCGAACGCGCCGTCCGCCACGCCGAGCACCGGCACACCCTTGTGTTCCGACGGTATGACGACGTCCGCGTCTTTGCATCCGCCTATGCCCGTCACCATGCAGTAGTCTTTGTTCATTTCGTACTCAAGTTTCTTTCCCGCCATTTCTCTTCCTCCTTCGTGATTTTCTTTTCCGTCCCGCTTTACGCGTCAATTATAATGCCTGCCTTTCCGCCCGCGGTCGCCGGCCCGGCGACATTTCATGTTGCCAAGGGGCTCCTTCCCCCTTCCGACACATACATCATAGCACGCCGTGCGTCCCTTTTTTGGGACACGCACACGCGATTTAAAACTTTTTTACGCGGCCCGCCGAATTTCGGGACAAAGGCTCGACGAACTCGGGGACTTATAGTCTGAACCTTCCGAACCCTCGGAGGCGGATTCGTCACTGTGCGCATACAACGTGTAAAAATCTCTTTACCGCCCAACGTGTAAAAAACTCCTTACCCCGTAAAGTTTAAGCCCGTATAGCTGTCCTATGCGACCCGAACGTAAAAAAATAAGGACCCACCGTGAAGATGAGTCCGTAAGCTTTTTCGGTATTGCTGTCGACCCATCGATCAGGCTTTGGCACCTTACTCTTCCGAGCAGGTTGTCGTGCGGTCACGGGGCCTGTCCCTCGCGCACTCTTTATGGATACAAGTACTTTATCACGATTTTTTTGACTTGTCAAACAATTTTTGACACAAAATCACAAACTCGGGCGAAAAATTGTTACTTTGTAACATAATATATTATAATATATATGCCCAGATATGTTTAAATCAAAGCGGCGATGTCATCCGGCACAAAACGATAAACACCGGGGAAGTCATCCATGTCATCGTCAAAACCCGTCCCAAAAGACAAACAACAATAAAGGATATCTTTGCATTTACACCTGTGTACAAGACGAAAGCGCTCTGCTTAAGCCATTTTAGGTGTATATGAAAACTGTAAATTTTCAACCTTTTTTTATATGAAAAATGTATTTTATTGCCAGATTTTTTACTGAAAACTGTAATTTTCTACTTTGAATTTCTTTGAAAACTGTATTATAAGCGCAAAACATTTTGATTCTTCCAAGTTGTGTTGTATAATATTCCCAAGAAAAAAAGGAGATTCGACATGCTTTTTCGCAAAATCGCTGCGACGATAGAAAACCATCTCAAATCCAAAACCGACATTATTCTTCTTATAGACGGAGCACGCCAGGTAGGGAAAACTTACATCGTCCGATACGTCGCCAAAGCGATGTTCAGAAATTTCATTGAAATAAATCTTGCTGAAGACCGCGAAAAAAACAAATATTTCGAGAACGTCAGATTGGTTGATGACTTTTACATTGCCTTAAGCCTTTCCGCCGGAAACAAAATGGGGAATAAAGAGGATACAATAGTCTTTTTGGATGAAATCCAGGAATATCCGCATCTCTTGACCCTTCTAAAGTTTCTTCGCGAGGACGGGAGGTTCACATACATCGCCAGCGGTTCACTTCTAGGGGTCACACTGTTACAGACGCCGTCAATTCCCATGGGCAGCATTCTCAAAATTCGTATGTATCCATTGGATTTTGAGGAATTTCTCATAGCGAACGGCGTGGGCGACCTGGCACTTTCAAGCATGCGCGACTCCTACAGAAATCTTCGTCCGTTGGATCCGAACATACACGCTTACATAATGGATCTATTCAAAAAATATCTTATTTGCGGAGGCCTGCCGGCTGCCGTAAATCTATTCGTGGAATCAAAAAACATATCAAATATAAGAAAGTATCACTCCAATACATACGAATACTATTCCGGAGACGCCTCAAAATACGACATGAAAAGGAAACTAAAAATAAGCAGAATATACGAAATGATTCCGTCATTCCTTGAAAATAAGAAGAAACGAATCGTCGCCAAAGATATCAATCCGCATATCAAAGAGTCGCGATACTCGATGTATACGGACGAGTTCGACTACCTCATAAACTCCGGAATCGCGTTGGAAGTCAAAGCAATCACAAATCCGTCATATCCTCTTACGCAGTCAATGACAAAAAACCTCCTCAAACTCTACATCAACGACGTGGGGCTACTGACGAACATATTCTACGGCATGCAAATCAATGCCGTAATGTCCGACGTACGGAGCGTGAACCTCGGTTCCGTCTACGAGTGCGTCGCAGCGCAGGAGCTCGTTGCACACGGCTTTGAGCTATTCTACTACGACAATCGCGACAAAGGCGAAGTGGATTTTCTCATCAACGACCATGAAAACCTCAGTACCCTTCCTCTGGAGATCAAATCCGGGAAAGACTACACGATACACAGCGCACTTAATTCCTTTGTCTCAAATACCTCCTATAACATAAAACGAGGCATCGTATTTTCCAACAGCGGGGACGTAAGGGTGGACGGAAAAATCGTGTATATGCCAATATATTATATAATGTTTCTGCAAAGTGAAATCTCCGAGCTGCCGGAATGGTGAAGTTCCGTCTAAAGATTTGCAAGAAAAAGCGACCGGGCCGGCCGATCACATCGCACAAAACGTTTATATCACCGCACGAATTAACGGTGTGCGACGAATTGCCCCGGAGTATATCCGCGTCATAAGAAACAAAAGAAAAGGTGAAAACATGAGGATAACTACGACTTTTCCGACGCAATCAAAACCCCCTATACGAAACGCGCCATGAAAACCATTACCATCGACATAGCCGAAAAAACCGTCGAATATTTCAAAGACATTGACGAGACGACGGGGATACCTTATCAGACAATCATCGGCATGTATCTCACGGACTGCATGGAGAACAACGGTCGCATCAACGTATCGTGGGTTCGGGACGAAAAAAACAAACGGTTTGCGGGCGAAACCTATGCCGATTAACGAAAACAGCCATGCCGCGGATGGAAAGGTCTGTGGCGTCTTTTCATTCAAAAAATTGTCGACATATGAAAAAAACCTCGCACGGAGACCTCGAAGTCATGGCAAAAATCGTATGAAGAATCAGAGGAGAATCGCACTGTCGACGGTGAGGACCTCTTTTTCTTCTCAAAAAAACCACGGCCATTATGTCTCGGTAATACCCGGCACCGACAGACGGACTCACGCAGACTTCTTTAAATTCGCCTTCGTCAACGGAAAGGGTCATCTGCCGATTCACAGCCGAGTCAATGGCGAAAGACGGAACCGTCACCCTTATGCTCGCGCCTTGCAAACCGTCGTGGCATCCGCCCACTCTGAATGAGATTGGAGTCGGAAAAGACGATGTGGACAAGACGGAGTTTGTCAAACGCTTCGGAAAAAAAATATGAAGGCAAATTCATTTACATAAACATAAACCGGGAAAGATCCGAAATCGAGTCCCGCTCTCCGGGCGGATTCACATTTAAATCGAAAGAGGAGAAATCAGACAGTAATTTATTAAATCACTCATGCGGTTTATTTGATCTCAC
>JAJQAK010000105.1 GCA_021203845.1 Clostridia bacterium
TTTTGACGTTGTAGTACGCGTCCCCCCGAAGGCCGATGATGTCGACGCGCACGGTTTCCGCGCCAAGCTGACGTACGGCGTCCGGGTCGTTCATGAGCGTGTATGACGAATCGCTGACGAGCTTGTAGTATATTTTCGCCCCCGACGCGTTGCTGTCCGTAAACTCGAAGGCTATGCTTTCGTATGCGCCTTCTATATAAGTTATCTCGGCGTCGAGCTCGACCCATTTGGCGTACAGCTGTATGTCGCATGTGACGGGTTCCGAGAAATCGTACGCGGCGGTACATTTTTCGTTCATGTACCACCCCGCGAAGTAATATCCGGTGATGTTTGGAAGTATGGGAGCCGATACGGCGGAATAGTTGTACACTGCCGTCGTGAAGTTTTCGATTGAAGTCTGGTTTGTGTTGAAAGTCACTGTGTACTCTACGCCGTATTCAATCTTTTCCCCGTCCAAGGTGTACGCCTCCGCGCCCCAAAGCCAAAGTTTGCCCGTGCTGCTCGCATGATTGTTGGTCGCGCCAATCGATATCGACTGACCTTTCTGCATATCAAGTTCTATATAGAATATTTCATTTCTTGCGGAAACGGTCTTTGTCTCCACCACGACACCATCCATTGAGTAGAATATTTCGCCGGAACGGTTGCCGGTAAACCCGTTATCTCCGAGTGAGACGTATATGTACGCATGTATTTCATCGTTCGCTGTGAATGTAAGAATGTTTTCTTTTGTACCGCCGTTTGCACTAATGGTGTCCGCCGTCTGTATTCCCTGGTCAGGACTATGAGCCGTCCCAGACATATCAGCGAAAGTTACAATCGCGGAACCGCCACTTATGTTCCCATATGCAGCACCTGCAGAATATTGCATCGCCTCGTAAGCTGTAAGCGTAAAGAGGGAATTATCAACAATCGAAGTCCCTGCGGCAAAAGATTCACTTGATACCCCGTCTTCACTTCCGGCAGAAGGCACGATAAAACTTTCCTCGACATATGCCGTCCCCTCTCCGGGAATCCTGTACATGCTTGAATAAGTTATATCGCCCTCCGCGACTTCAACATACCAGTACGACTTGTTGTTTTCATCGACAATATAAGAAGTCTGTTCGGAGACGATTGTATCCCCGCAGTCAACACATATAATCGTCACAGTTACGTATCCGGTCGTTTCCGTAGTTTCAGTCCTGTTTTCCCAATCCCACACAACGTGTACGGTGTCATTCGATTCCGGATATGTATGTTCATCGACTGAAGGGGCATCGGAGCCGTCACTGCCCGACTCGGAATCTCCATAATCGGGATTGGTAACAATGAATATTCTGGTAAGATAAATGCCGCTCGATCCCGTGTCGCTCGTAAAGACAATGGTTATAAGACCATTTTCATCGGTGGAAATTTCATAATCACCCGTATAACCCGAGAAGAAAACGACTTCCGCGGTCGCATCCGATGTCGATTGAATCTGAATTGTCGTTCCTACCCCAACCTGAACAGAGTTAGAGTTGTTTCTGAACGTCCCCGTTATGACAATACCTTTGTATTCATAACCGTCGACGTTGGAATATACGTCACCGTCATCCATGCCGACGAAGCTTATCTCATCGCCTATCTGATAGATTACGGAACTCTCCCCGCCGTCCACGATTCTGATGCTTGAAATATATCCGCCATTTTCGCCTTTGCTCGTAATCGTTATGGTGATTAGTCCATCGTCATCCGTCACAATTTCGGCTTCAACCCAGTAAGCGTCTTGATAGAACGAAAGTTTAGCTGTTGCACCGGGAACAGACTGAATCTTTATGACGGTGCCGACATCGACTTCGAAAGAGTTCCCGTTGTTTCTGAAATAACCTTCGATGTTCATTCCTTTGTACGAACCCGTGCCACCGGCAGAAACATTGTAACTTCCGTCACTTGAATCAAGATCGTTAAGATAAATGGTGTCACCCACCTCATAGATGACAGGAACGATTATTTGTATCGATCTGATATAAAGCGTCCCGTTCGCACTGATGACGAATTCCCGGGTGTCTTCCAATTCATATGTATACCAATACGTTCCGTCCCCTTCGTCAACACCCGTCACGGCCGAACCGTTTATAAACATTTTATCTGATTCGTACATTTGTACGGAAATAATGGAACCCGCGGAAAGTTTGACCGTAATCGTGGCGTCACCCGTAAGCATATACCAACCAGATTTGTTAGATCTGAACGAACCGTTAGCTCCGAGATCCACGTACAAATAATCGTACCATCCGCTTATATCTTCATCCGAATCAGTTTCTCTCCCATAGAAATCATACGTTACTGACGCAGGTACGGTCATGTCTTTTTCGCCCATCGAAACATAGACCGTGGTGTCAGATGTGATGCTACCGATAAGCTCCGTGCTGAAACCACCGTCCACATAAATCTTGTCGACTTCGGCATCATCAAGTCTGACGTTGATGGCTGTCTTAAGATCGGAAACGCTCATGGCACCTGTCCCATAAACAGTCGTAAGAACCTCCGAATTGTTCATTACTGTAATGGTAATGACGTCGCATTTGCCGTTCCAATCGGTGCCATAACTTACTGTACCGTTCGTCGCGGCGAAGATGACGGACATATCGGAGTAAATCGTAGGATTCGCAGGAATCGTGAACACGGGATTACCGTTGGAATCGGAAACAAGGTTGTTCCCATCCACTGTGTATCCGCTGCTTCCCAAAGACACATCTATCGCACTGGCACCCGAATTGTTGTACTCGAATATTTTCGTGAAATCGGGATCGTAGTTCATCCGGCAGTAACGGAGAGCGCTGGAGGCTCCCGTGTAACCGCCCATCGCGAAACTCGAGTCGAACGTGGAGTTCATGATGACCATCATCATGTCCTCTCCCCATGCCCTTCCCAAAGCCACGGAGTGTTCTTTGACGTTCCCGTCGCCCTCGAAGTTGCATCCGTCGAATATGTATCCGTACTCGACGGTTCCGGCGTTGCCGTTGCCCTTATATGCCACGACGTATCCGCCGTTTGATTGGTCGAGTCCCGCTCCTATTGAGTGTATCGTTGAGTCTTTGAAATAGCACGTTGCCGTCGACCCGAAGATGTAGTCAGTTCTGCCCTCGATGTAGCAGTGATCGTATACCTGTCTGCCGTTCTCGGCCTCGAGTGTGTCATGATACCCCGTGAACGTGACGTTATAGAAATATGATTGGTCGGCGTTGATGTACGCGGCGTCCGCCTGCGTCGAAGACGTTATCTCGAGTGCTTCATTATAAAGATCGTTGGAGTTCCAATAGTTTCTGAACGTTATGTTGGCCGCGTAGAACCCGGTCGCCTGCGAAGCAACCGTGACGGTCGCGCTTCCGACGGTTGAATATGTCGTCGTACCGCTGGGGTCCATGACGCCGTTCATGGCATCATAGACTATCTCCGTGCCACCGCTCTCACTGTCCTGCCTTGTGGCGAGTTTCTCTGAATCAGAAGAGTTTGAGCCGATGAGAGAAAGATTGGGAATGTCGATGTAAATCTTTTCCCAGTATTGTCCCTCCCCCACATAGATAAACTTTCTTTCCGCATCCGACGCACCGAGAAGCTTTATAAGCATTATGGCGTCGTTTATCGTGTTTACGGTGTAGATTCCGTTTTCGTCCATCCCGATTCCGGCGGTCGCATCTACGCAAACCGTTGTTATGTCCGCGCCTTCCTTCGTGACGACGTCGATTTGGTATGACGCGGTCTTGGCAACGCCCTCCGATACGCCCATATTGACCGTGGCGGTCACGGTATACGTCCCAACAGCATACATGTTCGCGTCGGTTGAGAAGTACACCTCATCGGAGGTGAGAACAAACTCCTTCGTGATTGTTTTGTTTGCACCGCTCTCAGTGTCATAATACGTGCAGGAAGCTGTGGCCGTTACGGCAGCGTAATCATAATTTATGCTGTCGCCCACGAGGAATATCTTTTGCACATTATTCGTGTAATAGGTACCCCCAGTGTATTCCATGGAGAAATCGGAAATCGTGATTGATTCAACGGAGTAAATATAGATATATATTGTCGCCGAGAAGTCAGCCTGATTCCCCTTGGCGTCGTCGTAATGATATGTCACGGTGACCTCGTGTGCGCCCTCGCTCAGATCCGAGTCAATGGCCACGGAAACCTCACCTACGGTAAGAGGATCTTCACGGCCGTTTTCGTAATGCAGAATAACGTTTAGCCCGAGATCGTTCACGTCGATGTTTCTCCCCTTAAGGAAATCCACGTTGCCGGCCGTCACAACAATGCTGTCGGGGTCGGAGATGGGAAGACTTTGCGTAACCGTGAGATTTTCCACACGGACGGAGGCGCTGGTCTTTATCGTGTACGTTCCAGTCCCCAGACCCGATACATAAAACTCAGAAACAGCACTGTTCGCAAGATTCACGGACGACCAGTCGTTCGGAGTTATGTCTTCGCCGTCCTTATACAAGTAAACCGTCAGAGGATTCGCACTGGACGACGCACCCGTTCCTGTGAAAGATATCGTGTTGTCGATTCCCGAAAGTAAGATAATTATGTCGTTCCCTTGTGTGTTGATGTAACCGTCGTAGAATTTGGCACCGCCGGATATGGTGAATATCCCTTGTACGTATTCTGCGTCGCCCGTGGGGCCGTTGCCACTCCCGTAATACGCAAGCGGCGTCGCGTAATCGAAGATTGTCGTGACGGTTTCGTAAATGCTTTCGCCTTCCGGGTACACAGTGACCTTACAGGACGCCGTAAAATCACCGACGGTCAAAGTAATTGTGACGCCGCCTTCTCCAACCGCAGTAACGGTAAGGACGTTCGTAGTTGCGCCGGCCGAATAATCCGTCTCTACAATACCGTTCCCTCCGACTACTTCCCAGACATAATTTCCTTCGAATGTCCCGAAGTTCATCTTAACATCGGCCGTAATTGTGAACGTATCTCCCACGTTTACGACGACGGACTCGCTCGAAAGGGTCACACCCATAACCGTAGGGTCGCCGCTGTCGATGGAAATCTCGATGGAATAGATGTTAATGTTCCCGCTGTAAGTCAAATAGAGGACATCGTTTTCTATTATGCCGGAATATTCGAGTTTCTGCCTATCTCCGGAAATATTTGACGTTGCATAAGCAAGCGTGGTTGACGAAGTCGTCGAACCGGCGCTCGAACACTGGGTGTCAAGGCAAACGGATCTGTCCTCACTCGATGCCCCCGCCGACTCGAAATCGACAGTGATGGTGAGGGTCTGCCCCATATATTCGCTGAGATCGAGAATGAAGTATCTCCCGTTGCCTGTAGAAGACCCGCCGCCCGTGTTAAGTCTGCCGGATCCTATTGAATTCCAACCATGGATGAGAGTGACAATCCAATAAGAGTAATCGTTACCGGTATTGGATGTATTAATCCACGAATAAGTATCAGAGTCGGAGAAATCAATCGTAAGACTCGTTATGTCGTAGACCACTTTCTCTATTATCTCTATCTCGCAGTATGCGGAGTACGTGCCGTTTATGGTAACGGTCACCACGACCTGTCCCAGAGACTGGCCCGTCACGGATATGTTGTCGCCGCTTCCTGTATATGTCACAGAACCCTCTCCGGAGATATCCCAGGAGTATTCTGCACCGGTATAGCCCAGATAGTGTTTCCCGTCAGAAAGTTCCGCCATGGCGGAAATGACCATGCTGCTTCCCATCTCGAGTTGAGTGCTCGATTCATCCAGGGAAACCCCGATGACTGTCTTTGTTTCCTCCGCCTCGACCTTATAAATACCTATGAATGTAACGTATAGCCCGCTGTTCTTCGATCCGATATAGATATATTGGGCTGCGTCCAACGGTAAATAAATCGTTCTGGTTTTAATCTCTCCGGACCCGGATGTCTTGTCTTCCTCCGCGATGAGCTCGTCCCTATCTTTGCCGCTCGAATCAAGGACCGTCGCCCATCTTCCGCTGCTACCGCTGAAGTATGAGATCTGAACCTTGTAAATCCCGGCTTCCAGATAGTACGAAACGGTGTTTTTCGTAGTGCTTGCCGAACCGTTGAAAGCAAGGTATGTGCATCCGTCAGATGTACCAATTTGAATTGTTTTGCTGTCCGATGCGGTACCCATGGCAGTAAATCCCGTCGAACCGCCATTCGCGTTAACCACGGCGGAGCTCCCAGGAGCTGTCTGATTTCCATCCGAATCCTTCTCGCTTTCCGTCACAAATGCCGTCTGCGTGTTTGAAAAACTCCCGTCGTTGAAATCGACTTCAACCACGACATCCGTCTCTCCGCCTTGTGGAATAAGGTACGAACCCGTGTATACATGCTCGCCATCGCTGTACGTGGCAATCCAGTATGTCCCGGACTGGTCTACGACGTAATTTACCTCGACATTTTCTATGACAGCATTACCGCACACGGTGCAGTAAACGGTCAATTTGATAGTATTGTCTACTTCGTTTCTGTTTTCCCAGTCCCACACGACATTTGTGGAACCATCTCCAGGGTATGTGTGTTCCTCCGAAAGAGGAAGCGTGACGGTAGTCGAGGAAGTAAAAGGTTCGTCGACGCCCTCCATGTTGAGAGTCGCCGTGAAGATCATGTGTCCGGCATCGCTGCACGTGGAAGCAACGTATTCCGTCCGCGTGTATGAAGCTTCAAGAGTTTTCGATGTTCTGCACTCGGAGCAGGTGAGAGTCACCTGTACCGTTCCCGTCTCAGTCTCAGCAATGTCTCCGACACCGTCCCAGTCGAACTGAGCCGTCCAAGCATGCCCGGTCGCGGGAATTTCCTCGCTGTACGTTCCCGAATATGTATGTGTTGTGCCATCCGCGGTCACAGTTACCGTGGCCGTGTAAACCGTGCTGCCGGCAACTTCGCAGGTGGGCTTTTTTGTTTCCGTAGAATACGTCGCTGTACCCTCGGTCAGAAGGAAGCTGTCGCCGTCCGCACAGTAAATAGCGTAGGATATCGTATGAGTTTGGGTGTCCATGTTTTCCCAATCCCAAACGACGTATGTCGTGTCGTCATCATCGGGGTATGTGTGTCCCGCCGCGGTGAGAATCTCGACGAATGTCAGAGTGACGTTTTCACCCTCTATCTCAACCACGGCTGTATAGGTCTTGCTGCCGTTATTTCCTTCGGTTGCGGGTACGGTGTTTATATTGGTAATCGTCGTCGTGAAAGTCTCTATCGTCTGATGGCACACGACGCACTCCGCCGCAATCGTGACCTCGGTACCTTCCGAAATATCCCCCTCCGGGAAAGTCCAATGATATAGGTCACTCTGCGTCACGGAATCGGGATACGTATGTCCCGTGGGGTCGAGAGTGACATATATTTTGTTTGTATATTTGCACTGGGTTTCGTCCGTCAAAGCGAATGATACCGTACCTTCATAGTACCGAGTTCCCTCCGATTCGCAAGCGGGTGCGACGTACCCTTCGTCCAAGGGATAAACCTCGGCTTCCCCGTCGTAAAGTGTCTCGCCGCACACCGAACAGGAAATTTTC
>JAJQAK010000172.1 GCA_021203845.1 Clostridia bacterium
TCAGTGCAAAAAGATGAAGTGGAAGATAGAGGTCGAAAGCTGACCCGCGAAAACAAAGAATTTACGCAAAACGCGTCCGCACAAAAAACCGCGGGCGTGCTTTTTATTGCGAAGTCCGCGAACCCGCACTTACAAATTAGTGCGGAACGTGCAGTTCCAGACACAAAAATTAGTGCGGAACGTGTGAGTTCTCGCCTAAAAATTAGTGCGGAACGTGCAAAATACGCTTTTCAAATTAGTGCGGAAGGTGTATAATGCTTTAAAATCATAGACATCGAATCAAAGTGGGAAAATGCGATGGAAAGACAGGTCACAAAAAAAATCGAACAATGGTATACCGAGAAAAGCAGGGTGGCGCTGCTCGTCGACGGAGCACGCCAGGTCGGTAAAACATACATCATACACGACTTCCTGGAAAAAAAATGCGAAAACTACGTCGAAATCAACTTCCTGGACCTAACCAAAAGCCAACGTGCCCTGTTTTCCGACATCACGACGACGAACGATCTTGTCCGTGTCGTCAGCGTGGTGTTCAAAAAGGATCTCGTGCCAGGGGAATCGGTAGTTTTTTTCGACGAGGTACAGGAATGCCTCAACGTGGTGACGATCGTCAAGTTTTTGGTCAAAGACGGCAGATTCCGTTATATTTTGAGCGGCTCGCTTCTCGGCGTGGAAATGCGAGACGTGACCTCGCTTCCCGTGGGCTACATGTCAATTCTCCATATGTATCCCATGAACTTCACGGAATTCTGTCTCGCGAACGGCGTGCTGCAGTCTGCGATCGACGACCTTCACGGTCATTTCGTGTCTGAGACGGAAATAGAGGGGTTTGTGCACGACACTTTTTTGAAGTTTTATCGGCTTTACCTTATCGTCGGGGGCATGCCCGCGGCGGTACAAGAGTACGTCGACACGCGCTCCCTCAACAAGGTTTTGAGCGTTCAAAAAGACATTCGCGAAATATACAAAGCGGACATATCCAAGTACGACCGCAAAAGCAAACCGCTGCTGTCCAATATATTCACAAATATCGCCTCCGAGCTCAACTCGCAGAACAAAAGATTCAAACTCTGCGACATATCCGAGCATCAGAAGATGAGGGACACGGAAAACGCGTTCTTCACCCTTACCGACGCGGGTGTGGCGATTCCGGTGTACTGCGCGGACGCACCTCAATACCCGCTTACGTTCGGCAAAACGAGGAATCTTCTCAAACTGTTTCTTTGCGACATAGGACTTCTCGCCTCAATGTATATGGACACCGTCGGCGACGTTCATGAAAAAATCCTGTCCGGTGAGGACACGTTCAACTTCGGGGCAATCTACGAAAACGCCGTGGCCCAGGAACTGACGAGCAACGGTCTGACGCCTTACTACTATAACTCCAAAAAGAACGGGGAGCTGGATCTCATCATCGAAATGAACGGGAAAGTCATCCCCATCGAAATAAAATCGGGTAAAAGCTACTTCCGCCACAGCGCGCTGACGCACATTCTTGAGATTGATGAGTATGGGATAGAAACCGCCTATTTTTTTACCAACAAAAAAGACATCGGGCGCGAAGGGACAAAGGTATACATGCCGATATACATGTCGATGTTTTTGCGAAAACCGGAGCCAAAGGAAATAACCTACGAAATCGACCCGGGACCCCTGAACAAAAAGACATAGCTCTCACACACAAAAAATACGGCCGAATCAACCCGCGTTGAAAAGGCCGTTTTCCGTTGTTCGAATTTTGTTTCTCCGTCAGAAAAACTCGTGGTATATGGCGGCTATGCATTTTTCGCAGTCTTCGTTCTGCACGCCGACTATGATGTTCATCTCGCTTGACCCCTGATCTATCATCTTTATGTTTATCCCGGCCTCCGCGAGCGCTTTGAAAAGCCTCGCCGACGTGCCGACGGAAGACGACATGCCGTGGCCCACGGTGGCGATTAGCGCGATGTTCTCCGTAACCCTCACGACGTCCGGGCGAACGGCGTTCTTTATCCCTTCAAGGACCTTTTCAAGTTTGTATCCCGACACCTGGGCGGACTCTATGACAACCGACATCGTGTCTATGCCGGAAGGAATGTGCTCTATCGCTATGTTGTAATTTTCCAGGACGGAGAGGACCTTCCGCACGAAGCCTATCTCGTCGTTCATGTGGGATTTTTCTATGTGGATTACTGTGAAGTTCTTGTGACCCGCTATCCCCGTCACGACGTTCCCCGAGGGGACGTACTGCGATATGGGGATGATTGACGTGCCCGCGTCGTCCGGACGGAACGTGTTTTTGATCTGCACGGGGATGTTGGACTTTCTCACGGGGAATATACTGTCGGGATGGAGCACGTTCGCGCCCATGTAGGAAAGCTCGCGAAGCTCCTTGTAGCTCATCGTCGCGATCCCCCTGGGACTGTTGACAATTCTCGGATCGCACGCGTAGAACCCGGAAACGTCCGTCCAGTTCTCGTAAAGGGTCGCACCCGCCGCGCCCGCGACTATCGCACCCGTTATGTCGGATCCGCCGCGGGAAAACGTCCTTATCTTCCCGTCCGCGCCCATGCCGTAAAAACCGGGGATGACGGCCATGGCGCATCCTTCGAGCCTTTTCGCTATCGCCCCGTTCGTCGCCTCGTCGTCGAGCCTCCCCGCGTCGGTGAAGAATATGACGTCCGCGGCGTCCACGAACTCGGCGCCGAGAAGCTTCGCCATTATCTTCGCCGCGAGGTATTCCCCGCGGGACGCCGTGAAATCGGCGGATTCCTCCGCATCTATCGCCTTCTCGGTTTCGTCCAAAAGGCCGTTTATGTCCATGTCGAGCCCCAGCTCGCGGCAAATCCCCGTGTACCTCGCCCGAATCCTCGAAAACTCGGAGGCGCACCTGCCCTCCCGCTGCACGGCGTCGAAACACGCGTACAGGATGTCGGTCACCTTGACGTCGTCGCCGTACCTCTTGCCGGGGGCGGAAACCACGATGTACCGCCTTTCCGCGTCGCTTAAGATTATGTTTTTTACTCTGTCGAGAACGTTACCGTCCGCCATGGACGTTCCGCCGAACTTACATACCTTCAAGCCCATCTTCGTCTACCTTATCTTTCTGGCTTCGATATAATAGCGTTTCTCGTTGCCCTCCCCCATGGAGAAGGTCTTTCTGGGAAGATTCCCCCCCTCCGCTATGGTGCGGAAAAAGTCGTCTTTTTTTATCGGTGGAAACATCACGCCTATCCCGTCGGACGACAGCGCTATGACTTCGTCCTCCCCGTGCACGTAGTCCACCTCTCCGCCGAATTTTTGCACGAACTCGGATATCACGCGGTCGGTTTCGGCGATTCCCTCGGGTATATAGTCGGGAAACGCAGTCTCCCTTATGTTCCCGTCTATCACCGTCCTACACTTTCTCCCTCCGGAAAGGCCCAGCATGGACTGGAGCCTCTGAGGGTTTCTGCATTTGACGAACCGGTGGATGGGCTCGAACTTAAGCGCGCCGTCGTATATGTTGACGGCCTCCACGAGGGCGTATCTCGCGGGATGGGACGAGGCCTTCTCGGGCGAAAGATTTGTCTTCACGGCCTCCCAGTGCGCCTTCGCGGCGGCAAGCGAGTGGTTTCCGTCGCCCACGGCGAAAAGGAACTTATCGTCCGTGCCGTATAGCTCTTTCTGGCGGTTGGGGTCCGCGAGAGCGTAGAAAGCCTTTATTACCTCGTCGGAGTTTTCTATCTTCGTGCCTTTGACGTGTCCGCCGCCCATGTTCAGGTCGAAGTCGTACATCGTCTCCCCTTTTTTCACCGTGCGAAGCACGGCGCCTTCCTTGTCGTCGTACAGCACCATGACGTGCGGAAGCTCAAGCGGGGCGTCGCGCCTTATCTCAGCCCTCGGCGGGATTCTTTCCAGTATCGTGCCCTCCGTGGAGCGCACGGGGGTCTTCGCCCCTTTTTCGTACGAGAAGTCCTCAAGGTCTATCGTGAGGAGTATCCCCCTGCGCGTGCCGGACTGGGTCGTGCGCTCGACGAGGATTAACCCGTCCGTCTCGTCGAAGATGTCCCCTTCGACGTATTCGCGCATTTTCGCGTTTATGGCGGGTATGCGGCTTTTCGCGTCCCTGAGATATATCTCCGGAAGAATGAGCCTCAAAGTAGAAGGCTTGTCCCCTACCTCGCTTTCCACGTTCTCCCAGTAAAGGGCGTCCGACGTGTACTGGTCGCAGGCGATGACCGACCACGCGCGCATGTCCATGCCCTTTTTGGGATAGAGTACGGGGGACCTTACTATCGTCTTAATGCTGTCCATGACCCGCCTCTCACACGTTTATGAATATGACCATGGCCACGGCGAGGATTATGGCGAGTATGGTTATTCCGAGATATTTGGTGAATAGGTCCTTCAAAAACCTTCCGAATCTTTTCATATGTCGTCCTCCCCCTTATCCTTCTTTTCCTTTTTGTCTTTCTTCTCCGCCGTCAAATCTGACCAGTAGTACGTGCTGAGCGCGTTCTTTATGTCCGCGGCGTTCGCGTATCTTTTGTAGACCTCGCCGCCCCTCATGAGACTTATTATCCCGGTCTCCTCCGAAACGACTATAGCCGTGACGTTCGCGACGAGCGTTATCCCGAGCGCGGCCCTGTGCCTCGAGCCTACGTCCTGCGGGAGTTTTTCCGACTGTATTATGGGCACAAAGCACCCCGCTGCGTATATTCTCGTCCCCTGTATTATCATCGCGCCGTCGTGGAGCGGGGCCTTGGGGTAGAACACCGCCTCGACCATGGGCGCGGTTATGTCGGCGTTCACCACGGTGCCGCTTTCTATTATCCCCTCGGGAAGATTGTTGTCGGAAAGCACTATGAACGCGCCGATGTTGTTCTTGGACATGTTCTGCACGGCCCTCGTGACTTCGTCCATGACGTGCTCGACGTACGTTCCGGAAAAAGACGCCGACGTGTTCTTTCTCTGCCTGTCGAGCATGGAGCGCTTAATCTCCGTGGAGTACATCATGAATACGAGCATGGCTATGAGCAGCACAAGAATGAGTAGGATTTCTCCCGTTATCTTGGACTGCGTCCAGACGGCGGCGAACCCGAAAAGAATTATGAAGACGAATATGGCCGGGATGAATCTTCCGGCTTTGTTGGACTGCAGAACCCTGAAGACGGCCCAGAAGACGACGAGGAGCACGACGAACTCGATGGCGTAGGCCACCCAGTCCTCCCACGAGGATTCCGTGAAGAAAATTCTGAGGTTGTCTATTAAATCGCTCATCCTCTGTCGCCTCCATAGTTTTTGTCTATGACGTCACGCGATTCGTGGCTCCTTCTTATCATTATAAAAAATCACGGCGTCAAAAACAAAACTTTTTTCTGTCTTTACATTAGCTTTTGAAAAAAATTTCCGCCACGGCGCACTGCAGCGCGCTGTCGCTCGTGATGAAGCCGTTCCTTGTGTCCGCCAAAAGGCTGTAAAGCCGATCACAGAAGTATTCAAGTTTCCGCACGCCCAAGCGGTGGGCCTGCTCCCTTTCCACCTGTATGCCGTATCTGCTTCTCTTGCCCGTGATGGCCATGAGGGAGTCGTCGTCCTCCCTGGAGCAAAGAACAGTGTGGAGCTCGTTGAAGTAGTTGAGAAGGACCGAGACCATGACTCCCGCGTCCGTGCCTTTGAACTGGAGGTCCTTCATTATCTCGCAAAAGCCCGAATAGTCCTTCCGCGCCACGGCGTTCGACATTTCGTACAGCTTATATTCCGCGTCCTTGTAGACGTACTCGTCGACGTCCTCCGAAGTGATGTGCTTGAGCCCGGTCGCGAGAAGTTTCTGCGTCTCTATCTCGACCCTGGACATGTCGTACACGCAGTACTCGGCCATCATGCGCGCGGCCTGGTTGTCGCAGGCGACGCCCTCCTTTCTGAGAGTCAGATAAACCCATCTTTCCACGTTGTCGGACTTCATGTCCCTGTCGCAGTTGACGTAGGTTATCCCCTTCCTCGAAGCGAGCTTGCTCTTTTTTCCGCCGGGATTTTTTATTATCACCACGCTGGTATCCGGAACGGAGGCGAAAGCCCCTTTGACGTATTTTTCGTACGCGTCGTCCGTGGGGTAGAAGTCGTTTATCTGCACGACCCTCTTTCTTGACCCGAAGGGGAAATTGCTTATGGACGCGGCGAGAGCGGAATATGAGTCGCGGGATTTGAGGTCCGCCCCCTCGAAACAGCTGTAGTCGAGCTCGGGCATGTCGAGACAGGCACTCTTTATAACCTCCTCCGAGTGCCTTATGAAGTACCCGTCCGTGCCTTCCAAGAGGTAGACACCCGACACGGTCCCGTCTTTTTTGATTTTGTCCCGAAGTTCCTGATAGTTCACCGCTCTGCCCCCGTGCTTTTATTATACGACAAACCAACTGTACATTACAAGAAAAAATTGCAAACTACCGGGGTGACGACTTTGCCGTGAGTAAAAATATGCCGGTGCAGTTTTTTTGAACGATTCCGTTTACGCTTTCAACTCAATTGCCCCGCTGTCAACAAGCAAGTATGATGCGGGCCAAAAACAATGTGACTCTTCACATTCCCGTCCACAAAAAGGACCGCCCGACGGAAACCCGCCTGGCAGTCCCAAAACAATGAGTGTAAAAACCTTTTACGGTCTTTTCCTGATTAAGTTTTCCGTGGCAGCGTACCGCAGATTCCAAGTCGCCGAGTCACTCGTCTTCGTCGTTGTCTTTGCCGTCGTCTCCGGAGGCAGCGGGAGGATTGGGCAGTTGTTTCGTTTCTTCAAATGTCCCTGACACAGTCGCACCTCCGGTCGTGTCACCATCCGCTTTAACCGCCGCTTCGTAGCTGTAGACCACAGTGTAATGGTCTTCGCCCACCGTATAAGTGAAGTATATCGGGGCCCCGGTCACCGTTGCGGTAACGGTATATTTTGTTCCACCAATAACTATACCACCTAAATCAGTCCCGCCAACAGTATAACTAATCTCTATTTCCTTCGATGATGTGGTCGTGAAATCAAACGCACTCCCATTCACTCCGTAATTTGCCAGCCCATTCACAAACACGTTGTAGAGATTAGGTACAATCTGCACGTTCTTTTCAGTGGTGCCTGTCGTCTCGTCCGTTTTAGCAAGCTCTAGATTTCCGCCGAACAGATCATATGTTTTGCTAAGGTTCGACTCATAGTTAAGATTCAAAGAGATGTCAAGCAACCCGTATACCGAACTTACAACATATATCCCGCCGAGCTGAGACATGCTCTGAGTAATGGCAATGGCCGCGCTGTTAATTATCTTGGAGGTATTATCGTATATGAAGCCGTCCCCGAGCACGAATGCCCAGTAATCGTCCGTGAGACCGAACATTTCCTCAACATC
>JAJQAK010000003.1:0-1622 GCA_021203845.1 Clostridia bacterium
CATCCGATTATCACGGAAAGGACTATTACAAGCGCCGTCGCTGCGCCCAAAACAGATTTAGCAGTTTTCTTCATGTTCCATTTCTCCCGGGTCCGGTTACGAGCTTATACTGCCACAATTATACAACACATAAAAAAAAACGGTCAAACCAAACATCCCCCGCACGGCCGCACGGGAGTCCGACACGGCCTGTTTCCGTAAAATTTACGTGAAATTATGTTCACGCCGAATCTTCCCGGCGATACGGGACGTCAGCGTCCGTCCCGGCCCGATTTGAGGATGTCTTCCGAAGTGAAGCAGTGAAAATCGGGCTCGTAGTCGAAATCCGGAGAAAAACCGGACCCGGAAAAGATGTAGTACACTCTTTTCCACCTGTCCGCGAAAATGGACGCGCTCTCCCGGAGGTGCCTCGCCATCTCGTTTGTGAAGGGTCTCGTCTCGTATTTGCATTCGACGACGAGAAGCGTGTCGCCGCTCTGCGCGAGTCCGTCTATCTCCACCTGTCTGTCGAGTTTTTTGTTGAATTCGTTGAAGTTTTTTATCCGGGTGAACATCTCATCGAGCTCGCCTCTGAAATTGAGTTCTTCCAGATAGAGTATGGCCGTGTCCTCGAAGCCGTGACATAGGAAGTGATGTATATGCTCTTTTTCGCGACTAAATATCTCCCACTCGCTCACCGGCAGGGGATTTTGGTTGGGATACACGAACGCATACCAGAACCTTAAAAGCGGGTCCGATATCACGTAATAATTGCCCTTCTTCCCCGCGTTGAAACTTGACCGTTTCTCTATTATCTCGCCGCCTAACAGACTAGAGATGTACGTTGAGACGACCGCGCCGCTCTCGCCGATGTCGTCAGTTATTTCCTTCACGCCGTGATGCCCTCCGGCAATCGATTCCAAAATGGTGTTGTAGACGTCCTGTATTCTCGACGTGTCGGAAGGGAGGCCTTCCGGTAGGTTCGCGAACGCCCCGTACTCGTAAAAGAGAAGGTTCACGACGTTTTCGTCGAAGCTTTTTGTCTTGTCTATCGCGGAAAGGTAATACGGATACGACGACATCAGGGACAGATAGTTGATTTTGTCTTCCGAGGGGAGGCCATCAAGGAAGAGAAGCGCCTCGGAAAGAGGCATTTTGCCGAGTCTCATCTCAAATGTGCGCCTCTTATACAGCGGGGAGGCCCTGTCATTGATTTCGTCGTTCAAAAAAGACACGTCGCTGCCGAGAAGAATAAGGAAGAGATTGTCCCTCGCTCCGTCGTAAAAGGCCTCTATAACGGAAGAAAAACTCCTGTCCCTGGACGCAATAAAGGGGTATTCGTCTATCACGAGGCAGTACCTGTGTCCGGAAAAATACGAATCGATTTCCTCCAATGCCGTTTTCCAGCTGGGAAAAACATAGTATTTCGATTGGCCTGTGAATGAATTCACGACCATGGAAAATTCCTTAAGGTTTCGCTGCGTCGTCCCCTTGAGAGCCTGAAAATACACGTACTCCTTACCCTCCAGGAATGATTTCACCGTCTCCGTCTTTCCTATTCTGCGCCGCCCGTAGATCACCCCGAACTGTTTCCTGTCGGAGTTGTATTTGTCGTCCAGTGCGTCCAACTGTCTTTTTCTGCC
>JAJQAK010000003.1:1722-7313 GCA_021203845.1 Clostridia bacterium
GTTTCCTGTCGGAGTTGTATTTGTCGTCCAGTGCGTCCAACTGTCTTTTTCTGCCAAAAAACATATCAGCCTCCGTCAGCGTATCGTCGCTTTGCATGTTACAGATTCATGTTTTATCTAAACATCCTTTATCTAAACATGTTTCTATTGTACCGTTTTTTAGAACACTGTCAAAACAAAAAAGAGAATTCGGAAAGCATATCAGAAAAAAAACGCCCGAACCGATCGGGCCGGGACTATACGGACGAAGGGGCGGCGGCGTTTCAACGACCCCGCGCGCGCACATCCGCAGCCGTCGCAGGCTCCAGTCCGAGGGACGAAAGTTTTTCGTTGAGAAGCCCCGGTCTGTCCGGCTGCTCCTCCGTAGGTTTACGGGAGGCTTCGGCGGACTCCCTTCTCCGCCTCGCCATGAGGACACCGCCGCACGCGTACACCGCCGCAGACGCCGTAAAAAACGAAAGCACAGACGGCAGGAGCACGGCGAGCCCCGCGCCCGCGACGCCGAGTACAATCGCGAGAACGACTGCCGCCGCGAGAAGGTAAGTCGCGGCGTACATCATTCGTCTCTCCATTCTCCACGTTCTTCTGCCGTCGGCGGATGCCTTGTCGGACACTTTGCCGATGTGCGTCCTTCCCCCGCCAAAGGCGTAACCCGAGGCAACGTACGTGTCGTCGCCGTAGGATATCTCTGTGCGAAACACGGGGACGAGGCATACCCTCGTCGAGCGCTCTAAGGTTCCTCCGCCGCCCCTCACATCTTCCCCTGCGTTCTCCCCGTGAAGACGCTCGATTTCGGAGAGCGCGTCTTCGCCGAGAGCCGCGCGGGAAAGCTTATGCCCTTTCGGAGCGGAAAAGGACGCCGGGTGCGAAGCTTCAAGAGACTTCTTTAGCTCCGCGGGACGCGCGGGCCGCGAGCCGTCTTCCAAAATAACTTCCGACTCGGAAAAAATCCCCCCCTCCGCGGACTCCTCTTTCCGCTCGGAAAACTTCACCACCGTGCGCTCTTTTTCTACGTCCCTGTATTTCACCGTCTTTATGTCGCGGGGCTCCCCCGTCTTTTCGTCCGTGACCGTCTCCGTCACGACGTAGGGCTCTTTTTCCGTGTACGTCTCCTTCACTGTGTACGGCTCTGCCGCGGAAAATCTTCTCGTGTCCAAGGCGACAATCCGCTCGGCCGTTTCGACCTTTCTGAAGTTATGCTTAAAGACCCCCGCAGGAATGTCCGCCGAGGCGACGGATATCCACGCCGACCTCAAAAAAGCTTTGCAGTCGGTTTCGGGCGATATGACGGAAACCGTGCTCCAACCTTCTTCCGCGCATAAAGACCCGCAGTCAGCACACGAAAAGGCTCCGTCCGTGCCCGCAGAAAGTTTATACGACGCACACCTCGGACACCTGTACACCGTTCCTTCCGTCATGCGCTCCGCCTCCCTTGATTTCATCTTCAAAAATATACCACGTACAAACGCCGCGAGTCAACCGCGTGGACATATTTATGCATTATTTTTAAAGCGATATAAATTACGCCATGCTGGCTCCGGACAAAAGCCACGCTCACTCCGAAGTTTTTGGTGTCTTCGCGTTGACAACTACCCGTTTCGCGAGTATACTATAAAAAAAGCTTGTATAGCGATTATACATATAAATTTTATTGTATAAATATCACACACAAAAAATTTAAGTGAAGTCCGTTAGGGGGAATCGCATATGTTTTTGGGCAGAGAGCGGGAACTGGCGCTTATTCGGAAGGAGATGGAAAAGCCGAGTGCATTCGTAGTCGTTTACGGGACAAGGCGTGTCGGGAAGACGGCTCTTCTTTTGGAAGCCGCAAAAGAAAGCCCCGACAAAACCGTGTATTTCGAGTGTTCGACGGGGACGCTCCGGTACAACTCGGACAGATTCGTAAAAACGCTCAGAATGTCCGGCTTCGACGTAGATCCAGGCGATATTACGTCCTTCGAGGACGCCTTCTGGTATCTTAACGGCCTCGGCGAAAAGGTAAACGTGATAATCGACGAATACCCGTATCTCAAAAAAACGACGAAGCCGCATTTCGTGGACAGCGTGTTTCAAAACATTGTGGACACGGAGCTGAAAAATATAAGGCTCTTTCTTTCAGGGTCCGACATCGGCATGATGAAGGAGCTGAACAGGGCGGACAACGCGCTTTTCGGCAGGGCAACGCTCATAATGGAGCTCAAGCAGTGGGACTACAAAGAGACCTCCGCCTGCTATCCCGATCTCACGCCTTACGAGAAGGTTGCGTATTATTCCGTCTTCGGCGGGACGCCGTTCGTGAACACCGCCATCGATCCCGAAAAATCCCTCAGGGTAAACATTACAGAACAGTACCTCTCTGAAACGGGAACGGCCAGGGTGTACGTGGGGCTCCTTCTCATGACGGGCGACGCGGACGCAAAAGGGAGTTTCGGCCCCATTCTCGCGACGCTCGGGAACGGAAGAAAAAGATACGGCGAGCTCATGGAATCCACAAGGGTGGATTACGACTGCGTTCTCACAAAAAACCTCGACGCCGCGATTGGCCTCGGGCTCGTGGACAAGGTGTTCCCCGTGAACAAGCCGGGGGACGTGAAAAAAGCGTCGTACGAAATATGCGACAACGTCCTCCGGTTCTACTACACATACATTTATGCGAACATCGACAAACTGTACGAGATGAACGCCGACGAGTTTTACGCAAAAATCATAGAACCGAGTCTGACGGAGTTCGTGTCCCAAAGGTTCGAGGAAGTGTGCAGAGAGTATTTCAGGCGGAAGGTAAAGGACGGGGAATACAGGGACGCGTGCCGCGTGGGCACGTTCTATTTCGACGACCCCGTGACGAAGGAAAACGGAGAATACGACGTCGCCGTAAAAAAAGAGCCGTACAAAGACATGTACTGCTACGACATATACGAAGTGAAATATCTCTCCGGCGCCATGTCGGAGAAAAAAGTGAGAAAGGAAACGGAGGATGTGAGAAAGATAAAAGGACTGACAATTCAAAACGTCGGATTCGTCTCGATAAACGGCTTCGAGGAAGACTGCGAGGGAATACTCATAACCGGCGAGGATCTGTACAGATAGTCGTCTTCGCGAAAAGTTTTTGTCTCGCGTCGCCCCGTGACGTTATCCCGTCCGGACAATGGAAATGAATCCGGACCCGCCCTCGTAGGTGAGCCCGGTTGTTTTATATTTCGTTTTTCAGAGAACGCCCGACCACATGACCAGGACGTTTTTTTCGAGGATCTCCCTCTTTTTGAACCAATACCACGCGCAGTCAATCGTTCCGCAGTCCCGGTGTTCTTTGAGATACTCCTCCGCCGTTCTCTTTTTCCAGTTATCGAGACCCATCGTAGTGCCGTAGCCGTACCTCAGGGTGTCCTTCGTCATGGCGGCGATGTCGTCGCCCTCTTTTTCGTCGTAGCGGTACATCGCTCTGTTTTCGTTGTCAGTCGCGAGTAGGTAGCACGTCCCGCCGTCGCCCCTAATCTTGTATATCTTCATATGTTTGCCTCCCGTGTTTTCTGAAAATCTATACGGGTTTGACCCCAAGCGATTTAAGGTATTTTTCCACGTTCAGAAAGCGGACTCCGCCTTCCGTCGTGTCTTCCCCGCGGTATATGACGTATTTGCCCGTAATCCGGCCGAAGCTGTACTCGATTTTAGAACATTTGTCCTTGCTCTTGAGGTTTTTCCGCTGCACCGGGTTGATCGTCGAGGCGTGTTTGATTTCATAGAGCTCGCACGTGAACGCCTTCCTGTCCTGTACCACCATGTCTATCTCGCCTACGGAGAACTTAAGTTTGAACACCCTTTTGTCGGTCCTCGCGAACTTCGTTTCCAACTGCACGATCTCCTCCATTATGCCGCCGCGGATGGTGTTCTTCGCCTCATTAAAAATCACGTTTTTGAGGTTGTCGGGAATTTTGCCTATCACCTCGTCGGAGGAAAGGCTTTCCACGAAGGCCTCGGCCTGTGCGTACCTCAGACCCGGCTGACTTAAAACCGTCAAAGTTCTGTTCGAAGCGGGTCCGTCGTCGTCATAGAACACTTCTTCAATCTCGTATATGAGGTTGAGAAGAACGAGATACTCCCTTATCTCGCGGACGTGCGCCTCAGTTATTCTCACTTTCCGCTCACCCGAGTTAAGGATGTCAAGTTTAGCGCGGAGTCTGTCGTTGAACGCGTCCCTGTCCACAGAAGCCACCGCTTCCGTACGGTAAACGGGGCTGACGCGCATGTTCTGGGCGAGCCGCGTGAGATCCCTCGAGTCAAAGTCGCTTGTCAGCACTTCAACGGCGAACTCGTGATTGATGTTTTCCACGACCCCGTTTATCGCGCTCGTCAGCTCGTCACACCTGTAAAGGTCATAAAGGTTTCTGAAGTGTCCCCCGCCGTCGTAATTTTTAAGGGAGTTCTGTATGTTTTTCGCGATGGACGTGTTGACATAGGCGCTCACGCTCCCTTTTTCACCCTCACCCTGGCCCCAGTTGTAATTTTCCCCGCTGACGGACATTGTCCCTCCGCGCGAAATGTACTCGTCTATCCCGCATATTCCGAGGACGTTTTCAAACTCCCTGTACGGTATGAATGTCGTGTGACAGAGAAAACACCTGTCGAAAAGTTTCTCCTCGGAGGCTATCCTGAATCCCAGCGAATCCGTGCCGGAAAGAACTATACGCATCCCGCACGCCGCGTAAAAATCGGAGAACATCTCGGCACACTCTATAAAGTCGTCGAGAAACGTGACCTCGTCGATGAAAACGTACCTGTATCCCATGGATTTAAGGGAAGATAAGTCCCTGTCGACTTCCGTTATGGTGTTGCGCGGCGTTATCTGTATATATGCGGTCTTCCGGAAGTCATCCTTCTCCATGTCCGCGATAACCTGGCACATCAGCGTCGATTTCCCGGTCCTTCTAAGGCCGTAGAGTATGAACACTTTCCCTCGACCGGTGCCGTGGACAAAGTTCCTGAGGCTCCCGTAGCACTCCCTCTTTCCGGGTTTCGCGGTCTCCTTCACGAAGTCGAGAAGCTCGTCCCCCGTCCTGACTTTCGTGGAAAAAACCTTGGCCGCGGCGGACGTATTCTTTCCGCCGTTCATCGCACGAAGCTTCAGCTCCTTGAGTTTCTTCTCGAGTTCCTTTCTTTTTGCTATTTGGGCTCGTTCACCGTCTACGAGGTCGAAGTCGAGATATGTGTCCCTGTACTTGCCATCCGACCTGTATCGCCTGTAATAATACGTCTTTCCGTTCACGTTTTTGGAAACGATGTTCCATGTGGGAAGCATAGAAAGCTCGGCCTCCGCCTCGGCTATTTCCTTTTCGATGTCCCTGTCCATTCTTTTACCTCCGTTTCCGACATTATACACTTCAAGACATCTTATGACAAGTTATTTTGTGTATAATTATGCATAATTATGCATAGTCATGACGGGGCAGATTATACGCCTAACGTGCTTTTCCGTGTGTGCATAAAAACGCCACACCGGATCTGCGGGGAAAGGCGTTTTTCAAGGAAGTTTGATCTTTAACTGAGTTATTCTCCATCTGCAAACGGAGTTAAGCCTCTCTGCGGACAACGCGGCT
>JAJQAK010000159.1 GCA_021203845.1 Clostridia bacterium
GTGAAACACGATGGCCGGAGCGTCCGGGCGTGCTTGCCGGGATAGCTCCGTGATGACCTGCTCCATGAGGCTGGGCTGTTCCATGGGCTCCGGCCTCGCTGTACAGATTGCAATAACATTGCAATTTTACTGTATTTTCACACGATTGTAATTTAAGGGTTGACAAGCTCGGCCGTATCATAGTAAGATTGCAGTGTTGGCCGAGGGAGTGCAGGCCTGGCAACAATCTGAACAAGACGCTCTAAAGGAAGATTGATATGACAAGAGAGGAGAAGCAAGTAGCATTGGACGCTGTGGATGCGTGCTATGATGATGCGCGCGAGATGTTTGACGCGCTCGCGACAATGAAGGATGACAAGGCAATCGTCGGAGAGCATCTAAGTACCATATGGGCCGTCCTGGATACGGCGGAGTGGATGGCGAGCTCGCTTGCTAATGCGCTCTGGACGGCCAAGCGCGTTATGCGAGAGCAGATTAAGGAGGATGAGGACGAGTGAACAAGATAAACGAGGGGAGTGACAGTTGGAGGCGCGCTGAGGGAAACCTCAGCCGCCTCTCCTATGGAGCGTTGAAGGGGTCGGAGCTAAAGACATGCACGAGATGTCTGATGACGCTCCGGAGCGAGAAGTCGCAACTGTTTGCGGCTCGCAGATGCGGCCTAGCCACCAAGGAGGAAACGGAGCATGCGATTGCTCTCAACAAGAAGGCTGGACAGGCGATTAAAGTGTATGCTATGATGGTGGGGCTGATGGGCTCTGAGGGAGCCACGGACGAATGGCAACACGCTCAGGACATGATGTCCGAGGCGGCGTCCGTTTTCGGCGAAATCATCGGCAGATATAAGATAAACTAAACTGACGGAGGAAACAAAAAATGACTTATCTCGAAGGATATAGCATCGTGGACGGAAGCGTTGTAGACGCTGACGGACACATCCAGGACGCGATGATTATCCGCGTAACGCCTTGCAAGACCGCGGACGGAAAGACGTTCCAGGCATACAAGCTCGCTCAAAAGAACGGCAAGCTGATAGACGCGCGATTCAGAAAGGATTGCGAGAATGTGCCTACGTTTCCGGATGCGAAAGGGGATTACATCCTCGTCTTGGGCGATGTGAAGCCCAGCGTGGACAAGAACAATCTCTATCCGAAGGCTTACATCAAGTTTGTGGTCGGGGTCATTCCGATGACTCAGGGCTTCCGGACGGACATCACACTGATATGATTGTCGCGGCCCATATTTGCTATCCGGAGGCAAACATCGAAAGATGACCGGATAGGCTCGTGGGAAATGTTGCCATTCCACCTGATGGGCCGTAGCGTGAATCATATATCTTTCAGAGGGGGACGGGGGACTCAAAAATCCCTATCAGTCCCCCTCAAAATTTATAGGAGGTAAATATGCCAAACAAACCGAGTGACATGACATGGGGAAAGTACATCAGACAGACTTTCGGAGACGAGGCCGCGCATCAGTATAAAAACGAGTATCTGAAGGTGTACAGATTCGCGAAAAAGACCGGAGACACGCAGATGAATGTCGCGGCTCAGGCGGCTCACATAGTCATGCATCCAAATTCGCAACTGAACACGATTATGAAGCAGTCGCTGGGAGTGACAGACAAAACGCAGCTTCAATACATATCCGCGACTGTTCACACAGAGGGATTCCGGAAACAAAACGGAAACGTGACATTCACGGCGAAAGACTATTCCGGCGTGCGATATAACAAAGATGGAAGACCTCGTAAAGGGACGATGTATGACGAGCAGGGGAGGCCGTATGTACTCCGGCGCACCACATTGAACAAGGAAATGAAAAAATTGCAACAGGGCCGAATCACGGAGAGAGAGATGAACAAGCTGATTAAAGAGTACAAAGGCACGGTTGAGTATCTTGCCTATGGGTCGGCGTGATGGACGAGTATATATCGGAGTATTTCTCCATGCCGTATGTCGCGGATGCTCCGTTTGATTTCAAGAAGGCAAAGGCCGTGAGATTCGCCACGGCGAAAGAGTACACGAAACTGACGCGATACGGAAAGACCTTGTATCCGGATGAAGCAGAGAGCGTGTTGTCGCATGAGGGCCTGGAGAGCGTGAAACGCTCTGTGAACGTGGAGGTCGTATATCTCGCTTTGCGTATTCCGGAGCATACTTTCCTTTTCCGATCCGTGGACGACTTCATGACGGCATGCTCCATGCTCCGTGTCGGGGTTGTCGTATGGTATAACGCCAGATGCGGATTCTCGCTGTTCGATTGGTACTTTCTAAGCCACAAATGGACGCTTGCAAGCGAGACCGTGGCAATGCGCGACAGATACGGGAAAATCGGCCACGGCAACTATTCCACCTTACAGTCCGTGAACGGAGCGCGTTATAAGATGACCTTTTGGCATGAGTACATAAACAAAAACGGCGATTTGAAGGTACACAAAACAATCATGCTGGATTTGGTAAATGTCTTGGGAGGCGGCCTGAAGGCCGTATGTCGGGGCTGGGGCGTTGACTTAAAAACGGAATATGATAATTGGTGGCAGCTTTACACGAGCGATGTAGAGGCTCTGTACACGCTCACGGAGCGATTTGAGAATGACTTTATGGATATGTCCGATTTAGACTTTTTCGCCGGAGACTTTCTCACAGCCGGCGGCGCGGCCAAAAAGATGCTACTCAAACACATGTACAAAGATGACAATCATAAAGGAAATATGGCCTCGTTTCATAAAGACTTTCCGATGAAGATAGAGAGCGACAGAATGCTCCGTGATGGACAGCTATACCGGGGAGGGCTGTGTCTTTTGAATCCGCGATATCGGGATAAGCCGGTGGAGAATGTCTACAAGTACGATGTCAACTCCATGTATCCTTTCATTATGCGAGATATGGAGCTTCCTTACGGCAAGCCAAAAATCATGCCGGATGTGCAGCCGGATAAAAAATGGATTCAGATTTTGCATATTAAAACGATGTCCGGAAAGCTCAAGGACGGAATGATACCGGTATGGAACAGCACGCGATTCAACTACTTCACCGCGGATGTCTACGAGGAAAATATATTCATCTTCAAGGAGGAGATAGACGAGCTGGAGAATTGGTATGACCTGGTGTGGGAAATCGACTATGTGCTTTGCTATAAGAGGGGAGTCAATCAGGGGTTGCGTGATTTCGTGAATGAATATTATTCAATGAAGATGAATGAAACCGGCTCCAAAAGGTCGCTCGCAAAACTCATACTGAACAGCGCGTATGGCAAGATAGCAGAGAAGCCGGAAAAGAGAATCGGCCACTACGAGCTGGAGGATGCCGGATACATCATGTTTCATGAGGACGGAGTGAACGTGAACAAGCGAGGGATGATGTCAATCGTGGTCGGGGCGAGGGTCACGGCATTGGCCAGGGTATACCTATTGACACAGATTAGAGGGGTATGCGGCCCGGATGTGAATAAGAATTTTGTGTACTGTGACACGGACTCCATCCACTGTCTCACTCCGGCTCCGGATACGAGCGACACGGAAATGGGGATGTTAAAAAATGAACATCCGACGAAAGAAAATTTCAAAAAATGCTTGTATTTATCGCCAAAGACCTATATAATGATTTGTGACGGATTCTTTGAAGCGTCGGACTTTTTTGACAAAAGGTCATCAATCACGGTTCATGCAAAAGGTGTGAATAACGATGACCTCACACAACTACTGTGCAGATGCACGGACATGGACGGGATACGCGAGGTGTTTCGTCCCGGCGGCTCCGTTGTGTGCTACGCAGGCATCAACATCCAAGGTGGGAAAGGAAGGATAAGGCAAAAAAGATTTATCGCAAAGCCCGACCACCGTTTCATCGCGGATGGTCGGGCCGATACCGGAGGTGAGTTCAATGAAGTGTAAAGGCTCAGACGAGAAAAAATCTAAGGGAGGAAATATATTTTGGAGGATAGTAAAGGCAATATGGAAGTTTCTGACGGCGATTCTGATAGCTTGTCATCTGATGAAGAAGGCAGAGGAAACGGAGCAGACGGAGGAAACGGAGAGCAAATAAGCGAGGCCACCGTGGATGCTCTCACCGGCAAAATCAAGGATTTGGAGAAGCAGCTGAACGATATGAAATCGCAGCATGAACGCGAGATGAAGGAGCTTATCAAATCCATGACATCCGGGGGAGAGGCCAAAAAGACCGAGTTTGATTTGCAGGTGGAAAAGGCAGTCAAAAATATAAACAAATGGAGGTAAAAAATGGCTACTGTAAACTATGACAACGGTTCCGACAAGTGGAGCGCGGATTACTCCACGAATTTCGCTCTGATAGAGAAAATCGCGAAATCGACTCTCTATCAGGTTCAGTCCAGTAACCCCCTGAGATGGATGTCCAAAGGCCAGATTGCAAACGGCGTGGCGATAGAAGATGCGCTGGTGGAGCTGGCCGACAGCTACGATTGGAAAAGCGAGGAGCAGGATGGCTCCAAAACGAACGCGCCTTCCTATCCTTCCATAAAGGTGACTTATAACTCTATATGGAACGGGAAACAGTTCAAGACCACGGTATCTGAAGACCAGATACGAAAGGTACTTTTGAACGGCGGCTCTGAGAGCGATGTCGCTCAGAAAATCGTATCGAATCTCACGGAGAGCGAGGGATACGAGGGGTATCTCGCATGTAAGGGCGTTTTGGAGAACGGACGAGATGTGAACATTCTCCCCGTGGACGACAACACCTATGGCGCGAATGCGGAATTGCTTAAGGCGATAAAAAACACCACGGACAAGATGCAGTTTGTGAACACGGATTTCGTATCCTGTGGAAGCAAGCAGAGAACGCCCTTCGAGCGTATCCACATCGTGATGCCGTATGAGATATACAACGCAATCAACATAGATGTGCTTGCGTCCCTGTACAATCTCGACAAGGCAGAGCTTATCGGAAAGATAACGCTCATAGACGAGCCCGGATACATCTACATCGTGGACGAGTTTGGAGTGTTCACCTATACGAGGCTGTACAAGATGACTTCCAAATACGTTGAGGATGGGCTCTATGAGAATTATTGGCTCACCATGGACAGGATGTTTGGCACGAACAACCTTTTCAAGATGGCCTATCTGAAGGTGGAGAGCGGCAACGCGACTAACTGATTATGAGTACCAAGCAAAATCTCCGCGATGCGGAAAGGTACAGAATGGCAGTGGAGGGGGAGTATAAACGATACTTCCTCTCCATCTTGCATAACTCGCTCACCGTGGAAAACTTGCCTGACGATGTTCCAAAGCGGTATTTTTTGCGTATCCTTTTCAAATATGGGAAAATCGGATACGGCAACGGCGTTTATTTGCCTGTCTCCGGCGTGGGGATAGACATTTACGGACTCCCCACGCAGTACTATTTCACCGGCGCGAACGGAGTGGCGTTCACGAAGGATGCGAGGGATTGCCAGATATTCAGACTCAACGACCAGGAATCGCCCATCTATCCTTTCATAGAGTTACGCTCGAAGCAAATCGCGGATATCGAAACGAGCATCCGGCAAAACCTTTTCGCAGTGAGAACGCAGGCGATATACGAGTGCAGCGACCAGGCGGCCATGCTCTCCCTTCAAAACGCATACGCGGCGCGAAAGCTGGGGAGCGAGGTTATCTTTCAGACAAACAGCTTCACGAACGAGAACAAGCTCACGGTGCATCCCACGGAGGCTGAATATCTATGCGATAAATTGCAACAGCTTAAAACGGATTATGTCTCCGATGTTTTGTGCCGGCTGGGAGTGATGACATCCTCAGAAAAGGAGGAAAGGGTGCAGACGGCCGAGGTGAACGCAAACGTGGGGATTGCCTATGAGAACATCAATGTGATGGCAGACACATTCAATTACGATGCAAAGCGACAAGGCTCACCGCTTAGAATGCGCGTGAACGGAGCGATACAAGACTTTTACGATGCGGCTTCCACATCCACGGAGAGCGTGGACGGAGACGAATTGGCTTAAGGAGGTAAAATATGGAACAATACACAGGTTACAACAAGAATTGGACCGTTTTGCAGAAAATCAAGTACATGGAAAATTGGTTCAATTCTAACTCTCTCAATCCGGCGACAATCGACATAAAGACCGTCCAGGATGGAACGAAAGTCACTGTCACGATAACCGGAGAGACCTATGACGGAAAGACGGTGACGCTTCCGGAGGTTGATTTTGACGCAGCCGATGTCAATTTCGAGGTGGGAGATGTCACCACGTTGGCCGCCGGAGAGAAAGCCACGGTCACAAACACCGGCAGCGGCAACACGGTCATTTTGAATTTCGGAATCCCCCAGGGCATCCAGGGCGTGCAGGGGCCTCAGGGTGAGACCGGCCCTGAAGGGCCTCAGGGCGAAAAGGGCGAGAAAGGCGACCAGGGAGCCACGGGCCCTCAGGGAGCCCAAGGCATACAAGGCCCTCAAGGAGAGAAAGGCGAGAAGGGAGACCAAGGCGAAAAAGGAGACACCGGCGACCAAGGCATCCAGGGAGTCCAGGGCCCTCAGGGCGAGCAGGGCATCCAAGGCGAAAAAGGCGAGAAGGGAGACACCGGCGACACCGGAGCCCAGGGCATACAAGGCCCTCAAGGCGAGCAGGGCATCCAGGGCGAAAAAGGCGAGAAGGGAGACACCGGAGACCAAGGTATCCAGGGAGTACAAGGGCCTCAGGGAGAGCAGGGAATCCAAGGAATCCAGGGTATCCAGGGTGAGAAAGGAGAGAAAGGAGACACCGGCGACCAAGGCCCTCAGGGGGTACAAGGCATACAAGGCGAGCAGGGAGAACAAGGGCCTCAGGGCATCCAGGGCATACAAGGCGAAAAGGGCGAGAAAGGCGATGCCGGCGCGGACGGTACGAGTTTCACCATCGTGGGGCATGTGGATACCTTCGATGACTTGCCTTATGCGGATTCTTCCATTGCGGGCGAAGCATACGCAGTGGGAGAAAGCGAGCCGTACGACATCTATGTATGCGTGGTGAATGAAGAAAACAAGACCTATTATTGGTTCGACATGGGCCCGATACAAGGCCCTCAGGGCGAGCAGGGTGAACAAGGCATACAAGGGCCTCAGGGCGAGCAGGGGCCTGAAGGGCCTCAAGGCCCTCAGGGCGAGCAGGGAATCCAGGGCATCCAGGGAGAGAAAGGAGAGACCGGAGCCACCGGAGCCCAAGGCCCTCAGGGAGAACAAGGCCCTCAGGGAATACAAGGGCCTCAAGGCGAGCAGGGTATACAAGGCGAAAAAGGCGAGAAGGGAGACACCGGCGACACCGGAGCCCAGGGCATACAAG
>JAJQAK010000180.1 GCA_021203845.1 Clostridia bacterium
TAAATTTTGCCGGGGTCTTTGTAAAGTTCTCTGTACGTGATGTTCTCGTCTATCGACTCTTCTATGTTGCCGCCGCTCAGAAGAATATTGAGGTTCTTTACGACTTTGTCGGAGGCGAAATCCAGCATAGAGCCTATGATGCTGTTTTCCGAGGTGTTCACCCAGTACGCCTCTGCCTTGCACTTCTCCTTTATGTACTTTAGTACTGACCACGGATTATAGATTTGTGTCCTACCCGTGCCGAAACGGTATCCGTTGTACCATTTTCGGACCTCACTTTTCTTCTTTGAACATCCGCATTCCTCAAGTATCTTATTGACTTCCTCATCCGTGAACCCGAAATACTGACTGTATTCGTCCGACAGCACGGAACTGACATCCGGATTGTTGAGCCCCGAAAATATCCCTTCCTTGGACACCCGCGTTATCCCCATGACCACGGCGAAAGAAAGACTCCCGTTGTCCTTTAACGCCTTGGAAAGGAACGGTTTAAAAAAATCTATCGCGTCGTCGTAATACCCGCCGTCCACGGCTTCCTGGATTGGATGGTCGTACTCGTCCAGAAGAATGACGGGCTTGACCTTGTGATATTTGTAAAGAAGATCGCTCAGCAATCTCAAAGACTCATTATAATCCGATTCAGACCCCGTGCCGCTTACTATGCGGTCATACGTCGGCCGCAAAAGTTTCTCGACATTTCCGTCAAGTTCCGGATGGCGTGCGTATTCACGCACGATTTCCGTCTTGATGTCCGAATAGAGTTTCTCCCAGCTTTTCCCTTTCGGATCCTTGAGATTCATATGTATGACGGGGTACTTTCCCTGCTCGGACCTGTACTTTTCCCCGCAGTCCCAGATTTTGAGATCTTTGAAGTAAACGGAGTTGTCCTCCTCCGTCTTTTCAAAAAAGGTCTTTATCATGGAAAGATTGAGGGATTTTCCGAAACGCCTGGGGCGCGTGATGAGCGTGACCTCCGCCCCCGTGTCAATCATCTCCTTTATAAGAAGGGATTTGTCGACGAAATAACTTTTTTTCATCGTTTCGACAAAGTCTGACGACAGATAGGCTATTCTTTTTCTTTCATCGCCGGTTTCTGACATAAAACGACCCCACGCAAATTTTTACAATCTTATTGTACAATGTAAACGGAAAACAATCAAGCCCGTAAATCGTATCTTCCATCGGTGCCTGATTGTATTTTCAATGAATTATGAGTGGTGTGTTCTTTTTAAAACCGTGGGGTTCCTTTTGATTTACTCACGATTTAGAATCGGTCGGTCTTGAGTCGTTACGGAATAACTCTCGGCATAAATTCTATTGGTTGTAGGTTCTTTTCCCGAAAAGGGCCGTGCCTATGCGTATCATGTTTGACCCGCAATCGACGCAGATTTTCCAGTCCCCGCTCATTCCCATTGACAGCACGGTGATGTCCGCGTTGTCTTTTTTTATGCCGTCGTAAAGGCCGCGAATCTTTGTCGCGAGGTCCCTAAGAAGCGTCTCGTCTTGCGAGGCGGGGAGCATCGCCATGATTCCTTCGATGCGTAAATTAGGGATATTCCGCAACGTTTCGTAAATACGGGGGAACTCCTCCACGGAAAACCCGCCCTTGGTGTCCTCATTTCCCGCGTTTATCTCGAGAAGGATGTCCGACGTCACGCCGGCCTGTGCGCTCTTTTGGGAGAGATATTCCGCTATGGACACGCTGTCGACCGACTGGTAGAGATTCACCTTCCCTGTGAGATATTTCACTTTGTTGGTCTGCATATGACCTATGAAGTGCCTTTTGGGATTTCCGGTTATGAGTCCGTATTTGTCCCTGAACTCCTGGGCGTGGTTGTCGCCTATGTCCGTGATGCCTGCCTCTATCGCCTCGTTGATGGCCTCCACGGGCTGGGTTTTGACGGCGGCGAGAAGCGTCACCTTTTCACCGTAGGGGTTGAATTCGGGCATTTTTTCATAAAACGCCCTGACGTTTTCCGTTATCGTGCTCATATGTTTCCCGCAATCAGCATATACATCTCCGTGCAACCCGTCTCCTTCATGCCCTCCGACATTATGTCCTTCGTGCGGTATCCGTCGTCCAAAACCTTCTGCACGGCGTCTTCTATCGATTTGCACTCATCGAGAAGTGAAAAACTGTCCCTCAGCATCATGGCGCATGCGAGTATGGTGGCTATGGGGTTCGCGACGTCTTTCCCCGCTATGTCCGGCGCGGAGCCGTGTATGGGCTCGTAAAGTCCCCTCGTGCCGTATCCGAGAGAGGAGGAGGCGAGCATTCCTATACTGCCCGTGATTTCCGCGGCTTCGTCGGAAAGTATGTCGCCGAAGATGTTGGACGTCAAGACCACGTCGAACTGCGCGGGGTTTTTGACTATCTGCATGGCGCAGTTGTCTACGAACATGTCCTCAACCTCAATGTCGGGGTAATTTTTTGCGGCGTACTCGTGGACCGTCTTTCTCCAGAGCCTCGAGCTTTCCAGAACGTTCGCCTTGTCGACGGACACAATCTTTTTGCGCCGTTTGGAGGCGAGCTCGCAGGCGACCTTCGTGACACGTTCTATCTCTTCCACGGTATATTTTTCCGTGTCGGATGCATAGAGTTGTCCGTTTTCGTCCGTGCCGCTCTCGCGCTTTCCGAAGTATATTCCTCCTGTGAGCTCTCGCACGATTATTATTTCGACGCCGCCTTCCACGAGAGCCGATTTGAGGGGGGAGGCGTCCTTGAGGCTTTTCCAAAGCCTTGCGGGCCTGATGTTCGTGAAAAGCCCCATGGCCTTTCTTATTCCCAAAAGCCCCGCCTCGGGCCTTAAGTCGCCGGAAAGGCCGTCCCACTTGGGACCGCCCACGGCGCCCAAAAGAACGCTGTCCGACTTTAGACAGCTTTCGAGCGTTTCCTCGGGAAGCGGCACGCCCGTCTCGTCTATGGCGCACCCGCCGATGAGGCGGTGCGTGAAATTGAAGGTATGGCCGAATTTTTTGCCGACGGCTTCCAAAACGGCCACGGCCCCTTTGCATATTTCGGGGCCTATGCCGTCCCCGTCGAGCACAGTGATGTTATATGTCATGTCACGCCTTTTTTACGTAGTTCATGAGCCCGCCGGCCTCTATTATCCCCTGGATGAACGGGGGGAACGGCTGTGCCTTGTACGTTATTCCCGTGGTCTCGTCCGTGACGGTGCCTGTGTCGAGGTCGCATGAGACCGTATCACCCGCGGAAATGCCCGCGACGGCCTCCGGACACTCGAGGATGGGAAGCCCTATGTTTATGCTGTTTCTGTAAAATATCCTGGCGAATGAGTTCGCTATGACGAGAGATATCCCGCTCGCCTTTATCGCCATGGGCGCGTGCTCCCTGGAAGACCCGCAGCCGAAGTTGTCCTCGGCCACTATTATGTCGCCTTTCGCGACATTTTTTACGAATGTGCCGTCGATGTCCTCCATGCAGTGCACGGCGAGCTCTTCCTCCGTCGTGGAGTTCAGGTATCTCGCGGGGATTATGACGTCCGTGTTCACGTCGCTTCCGTATTTGAAAACTTTTCCGCTAACTTTCATGTCAAAGGTCCTCCGGTGACGTGAGATATCCGGTCAGCGCCGAGGCGGCGGCGACGTACGGTGAGGCGAGGTAGATCTCGGACCCGGTGTGTCCCATCCTGCCCACGAAGTTTCTGTTGGTCGTGGAAACCGCTTTTTCTCCGTCCGCGAGAACCCCCATGTACCCGCCGAGACACGGTCCGCAGGTGGGTGTGGAGACGACGGCACCCGCGTTTATGAACGTCTCTATGAGTCCCTCGCGCAGGGCATCGAGATAAATCTGCTGGGTGGCGGGGATGACTATGACCCTCACGCCGTCGGCGACTTTTCTGCCTTTCATGAGGCTTGCCGCGGCCCGAAGGTCGCTGATGTGCCCGTTGGTGCAGCTTCCTATGACCACCTGGTCTATTTTAACCTCTTCCCATTTGGTCTTCGTGTTCTCGGGAAGGTGCGGGAAGGCTACGGTGGGTTTGAGCTCGGAAAGGTTTATTTCCACCGCATCGTCGTATTCCGCGTCTTCGTCCGCTTCAAAGATTTCGGGCTCGCGTACAAATCTCCCTTTCATGTATTCCAGGGCGACATCGTCCACGGGGAATATCCCGTTTTTCGCGCCGGCCTCTATCGCCATGTTGCATATCGTGAACCTGTCGTCCACGGATATGTGCTTCACCCCGTCGCCCGTGAACTCGAGCGATTTGTAGAGCGCCCCGTCCACGCCGATGAGCCCTATAAGATGCAGTATGACGTCTTTTCCGCATACGAATTTTTGGGGTTTTCCGGTGAGCACGACCTTTATCGCGGAGGGCACTTTGAACCAAAGCTCGCCCGACGCCATGGCCGCGGCGACGTCCGTGGAGCCCACGCCGGTGGAGAAGGCTCCGAGCGCGCCGTACGTGCAGGTGTGGGAGTCGGCCCCTATGACGAGGTCCCCCGCGCCGACGAGCCCTTTTTCCGGAAGGAGCGCGTGCTCAATCCCCATCCGTCCCACGTCGTAGAAATTCTCTATGCCGTGTAAGGCGCAGAACGTCCTGCAGTCCTTGCAGTTTTCCGCGCTCTTTATGTCTTTGTTGGGTGCGAAGTGGTCCATCACCATGACGACCTTTGAGGCGTCGCGCATGGTGCAGCCCGCTTTGTTGAACTCGTTCACCGCGACGGGCCCCGTTATGTCGTTGGAAAGAATCACGTCCGGCTTCGCGGATATGAGCTGTCCCGCCTCGACCTTGTCAAGCCCTGATTTGTGCGCCAGAATCTTCTGCGACATCGTCATCATTCTTTTGTTTCTCCTTTCCCTTCATGTACGAAAAATCCATGAACACGTTGCCGTGCGCGGCGTACGCCTTGACGGTCTTCTGCCCGCCGAATGAGTTTTCCCTGTTCACCATGCCGTCCTTGGCGGCAAGTTTGAACGAATAGTCCTTCTCCGAGCCGAGAAGCGTCGCCTGGACGTTTCCCTTGCTCGCGGAAAGGTCCATCGACTCGAAGTCGCTCTCCCACACGCCGAGGTTTCCTCCCTTTATGGTAAGGTCCGCACGGGCGGCAAATCCCCCGTTCATGAGTATGTCCCCGCCGGAGACCGAGGCGGTGAAGGAGGCCTTCGCGTTTATGCCTATGAACTCCGCATCCACGTCGGAGCCCTTGAGAACGAATACGTCCGCCACGGCGTCCTTGACGGCCACCTTCCCGGTGTCGAGGTCTATCGTCACCGTGCCGTAAAGACCGGCGTCTATGTCCACGTTGGAGGCCCTAGCCCTGACCCTGACGTCAGGCGAGGGCCCGTCGGGTACGTACACCGTGATTTTTGCCTTCTGCGACGCCATGAGCCGCTTTTTTTCGCGTGAGACGTATACGGCCGCGCCCTTGGACTCCAAAGCGAAGTCTCCTTCCTGGGCGTCTATGTAAAACGACTCCGAACGCTTTATCTCTATCTCCCCGGAAAATACGTCGAAATTGATCTTTTTGACGTCGCCCGGGAGAACGAATGTTTCAACCGATTTCAAAACTACCCCTTTTCGCGCCGTACGGGGCGGCACGGATTATTTTTTTAAAATCGCCCCTTCCGAGGCGGAGGTGACCTGCGCGCGGTACCGCGCGAGATACCCGTACGTTTCCTTCACTTTGGGAGTGAAGGAGGAAAGCCTTTTTTCCATCTCTTCGTCGGAGATGCGGAGATTTATGGTCTCATTTATGATGTCTATGTCTATCATGTCGCCGTCCCTGACTATCCCTATGACTCCGCCCACGGCGGCCTCCGGGCAGACGTGGCCTATGGCCGCGCCGCGGGTCGCTCCCGAGAATCTTCCGTCGGTGACGAGCGCGACGTCCGCGCCGAGCCCCGCGCCGACTATGGCGGAGGTGGGGGCGAGCATCTCCCTCATGCCGGGCCCGCCGACCGGGCCTTCGTAGCGGATTACGACGACGTCCCCTTTGCTGATTTTTCCGGAGGATATGGCGGCCATGGCGTCCTCCTCGCTGTCGAAGCATTTCGCGGGTCCGGAGTGCACGAGCATTTTCTCGTCAACGGCGCTCTTTTTGACGACGCACCCGTCTTTTGCAAGATTTCCTTTGAGCACGGCGAGCCCGCCCTGCGCGGAGTACGCGTTTTCCATCGGACGGATCACTTCCTCGTTTTTGTTTGCGGCGTTTTCGCAGTTTTCCGCGAGCGTCTTTCCCGTCACGGTAAGCGTGCTCCCGTCCAGAAGGCCCGCGTCCAAAAGCTCCTTCATGACGGCGGGAATCCCCCCCGCGAGGTTGAGATCCTCTATGTAATGCTCACCCGCGGGTGCGAGCCGGCAGATGTTGGGCGTTTTTTTGGATATCTCGGAAAAGATGTCCACTGTGATTCCTTTCACGCCCGCTTCTCCCGCCACGGCGGGAAGGTGCAGCACGGTGTTGGTGGAGGCGCCTATCGCGTTGTCCACGCACACGGCGTTTCTGAATGCCGCGGGAGTGAGTATGTCGCGCGGCTTAATGCCATTTTCCAAAAGGCTCATGACGGCTTCCCCGGCGTTCACGGCGAGGGCGCGTCTCTGCGAGTATGCCATGGGGATCGTGCCGTTGAGAGGAAGCGCCATGCCGAGGGCCTCGAGAAGGCAGTTCAGAGAGTTGGCGGTAAACATCCCGGAGCACGAGCCGCAGCTTGGACACGCGCCGCACTCGAAGTCAGTGAGCTCGTCCCTGCCGATTATTCCCGCGTTGTACGCCCCGACTTTTTCGAACATCGTCGAAAGCGAGGCTCTTTTGCCGGCCGCGTGTCCCGCGAGCATGGGCCCGCCCGAGACGAACACCGAGGGGATGTTCACCCTGGCGGCCGCCATGAGCATCCCGGGGATTATTTTGTCGCAGTTGCCTATGAAGACGGCCGCCTGGAAGGCGTGCGCCCGGAGAAGTATCTCCGCGCCGTCGGCGATTATCTCCCTCGAGGGGAGCGAATAGCGCATTCCGGTATGTCCCATGGCTATTCCGTCGCAGACCCCTATGGAGGGGAGTATGACGGGTTTGCCGCCGCGGGCTATGACCCCTTCTGCGGCAGCCCGTGCGAGACGGTCGAGCCCGTCGTGCCCGGGGATTATCTCCGTCTGGGCGCAGATTATCGCTACCATGGGCTTCTGTATTTCTTCGTCCGTCCAGCCGAGGGCCCGAAGGAGGGACCTTTGGGAGGACATGTCGGTGCTTTCCGAGAAAATGTTTTTCATCTTT
>JAJQAK010000131.1 GCA_021203845.1 Clostridia bacterium
CTTTACACCAACGACGACGGCGTGCACGCCGACGGGACGCTCGCCGTATACGGCGGCGACATTACGGTAGGCGGCTCGTACGAAGGCCTGGAAGGAGAATACGTGACGCTGGCGGGCGGTGACATATCGATTACTTCTTCCGACGACGGAGTGAACGGCACCTGCACTTCGGGAGTCGGGATAACCGTGTCCGGAGGCACGCTCTACGTATACGCCGGAGGCGACGGACTGGATTCAAATTCAAAAGACAGATACGCAGGAATTCTGATTTCCGGAGGAAGGTCTGTCGTTATTTCGACAAGCAACGCGAACTCGAGCATAGACAACGAAAACGGATACAGATATGAGGGCGGATACATTTTGGGAATAGGTATGAGCGGCGGAATGAGTAAGGAAGCCTCCAATTGCCAGGAATTTACATCAAACGGAACCAGCAAAACAATCTCTCTAACAAAAGGAAACTTCCTCGTCGTTGACGGATATGTCACAGTCCAAATGCCGGTGTCTATCAGTGCATACGTTGTGTTCCTCTGCGAAAAGAGCGGAGTTTCGATAACGTCGGAAAAGAGTGTAAGCACAACGATGGACTCGAATGGTATATACTGGAAAGTATAAAAAAGTGATCCCGATTCAAAAAAAATTGACATTTAAAATTATCATGGTATAATTATGGTATAATAATCTTTAGGAGAAAAAATATGGTAATAGTACCTGACGTAATTCCTATTAACGAATTGAAAAACACCGCGCAGATTTCACAAAAATGCAAAGAAAGCGATGTTCCGCTCATTGTAACTAAGAATGGATACAGTGAATTGATTATGATGAGCATGTCCACATTTAACAAAGTGATTGCTGAAATACAGGTCGCGGCGTTAATCAACGAGTCTTTAAGAGATCTTAAATCGGGAGTTGAACTTATTGACGGAGATAAGGTCTATTCGTCGCTCATGGAGAAATATGGAAAACAAGTATGAACTAAAATTTTTACCAAAAGCAATCATAGATTTGGATAACATTCTGGGATACATCTCCGATGAGTTAAAAAAACCCACAGCAGCAACAAACATCATAAACAACATATTTGAATCACTGGACCTTGTCTGCAAAAGTCCAAAAATGTACCCTGTATACGAAAGTTCATATGTAGAGGAAACCGGACTTCGTAAGATGACAATAAAAAATTACATCGTAATATACAGAATAGACGAGCAAATGAATCAAATACAAGTGCTTCGTGCGTTTAACGGATTGCAAGATTACGAAAAAATTCTTTATGACGAAGATAATAGGAATTTCAACTAATATATAAACCGGTCAGCAACCGGTTTTTTATTGGTTAATTTTAACGACAAATAAAATGAACTATAAGGCCGTAAAACATTGTAAATCGACACGAAAAATGGTATGATATATAGTCGGTGCGGGAAAACGTCAGGAGACATTTTACCCCGGTCACGGACATACTTATATCCACACATGAACAATTATTCCGCGTACTACGCGTGACATAATAACCGCAAACTATATAAGAAACAAAAACATCGAGGGCTATATAAATGATTTTAACCGGAGATTACCATACGCACACGACATACTCGGAAGGAAAGGGCTCCGTTCTCGGTAACGCGGAAGCGGCCAAAGAGAAAGGGATAATGAACCTCGGGATAACAGATCACGGATTCAACCACATTTTCTTCGGGCTGAGACGTAGAAAGGTGCCTTACGAAAAGGCCGACATCGAAGAAGCGAAGGACCTAACCGGCGTGAACGTTCTCATGGGCATGGAGAGCAACCTGATAGGCGTCGACGGCACCACCGACATGAAGGAAACCGACTACATAAACATGGACATCTATCTTTTCGGAATACACATCATGCCCTGGTTCAAATCCCCCAAAGACAGGTACTACATCATGTGGAAAAACTTCTGGGCCTCGAGAAAGGGAGTTGCGCCCAGGGAAAAGTTCGTCGAGACGACGACGAAGGCCTACATCAACTGCGTGGAAAAGAATCCCGTAGACATTCTCACGCACATAAACTACAAGTGTTTTTGCGACGTCGTGGAGGTCGCGAAGGCTTGCGCCGACTACGGGACTTATCTTGAGATAAACACCAAAAAAGAGCACATCACGCCGGAACAGCTCGCCGAGATAGCCGCCAAGACGTCAGTGAGGTTCGTCATCGACTCGGACGCTCACTGGCCCGAGCGCGTGGGAGACACGAAGATAGCGGAATACATGACAGAAAAATCGGGGATTCCCCTCGACAGGATAGACAACATCGAGGGAAGGACCCCTAAGTTCAGATTCGCTGAATACAAATCTAGGAACCTCTGAGTATGGCATCGTTTACCGAGGACATAAAACAGGAGATAACCTCACAAAAATTCGACACGACGGACGAGAAGCTCGCCGCTTTTTCGGCGTTTCTTCGCACCAGCGGCAGCGTCGTGTCAACGGGGGGACACTTCGGGTTCGAGTTCGTGACGGAAAACGAGTGCACGGCCTTCTTTTTCGAGGAAATGCTCGAGGGCGACTTCGGTCTCACGCTCGACATCGGAACGAAGACCGACCCCCTCACGGGAAAGGACAAATACACCTTTTCGTGCGGCGGCGAAAAAAGTGAGGGAATCTTAAAAGACATTGGGGTTCTCGGCGAGGACAAAAGCGGCCTTTTCATCTCGCTGTCCATTCCCGACAAAATCTTTTCGGACGACGACTTTTGCGCCGCGTTCATAAAGGGCGCGTTTCTCGGCGGCGGGAGCTGCACGATTCCGGAGGTTTCGTCGTATTCTGCCTCCGGCTACCATCTCGAGTTCGTTTTCTCGCAAAAATTCATTGCGGAAGATTTCTGCACGCTTCTCGCGGAGGAGGAGATACTCGCGAAACTTGTGACGAGAAAGGACTGCGCAGTCGTGTATGTCAAGAGCAAAGAGGTCATCTCGGACGTTCTCTCACTCATGAAAGCCGACGGAAGCCTCGAAAAGCTCGAGGACGTCATAAGCCGAAAAGAGACAGCAAACAACAACAACCGCGCCGCGAACTGCTCGGTGTCCAATATAGACAAGACCATCACGGCGTCAATAAACCAGATTAAGTCAATAGAAATCCTGCGTGAGACGATAGGTCTCAAATCGCTCGACGAGCAGCTTTTCGAGGTTGCGGAGGCAAGGCTCGCCGACACGAACGCTTCAATGAACGAGCTCGCCGAAAGACTGGGTATAACGAAAAGCTGCATAAACCACAGAATGAGAAAAATAATCGCCATGGCGAAGGAACTCGGGGAGTGACACAAATGACCGACTTCGTACATTTACATCTTCATACGGAATACTCGCTTTTGGACGGCGCGTGCAAGATTTCCGATCTCATAAAGCACTGCAAAAACTCCGGGATAGACACCGTGTGCATAACCGACCACGGAAACATGTACGGCACGCTCGCGTTCGCGGAAGCAGCGACCCAGGCCGGCCTCAAATACATCATCGGGTGCGAATTTTACTGCGTGGAAGACCTCACCGTGAAAAACTCCGGCGAGGAGAGGGAGCATCTCATTCTTCTCGCGAAGAACAAAAAGGGCTACCACAACCTCGTCAAGCTCAACTCCATAGCCTTCACGGACGGCTTTTACTACAAGCCGAGAATTGACTACGCCCTTCTCAAAGAGTATTCGGAGGGCGTTATATGCCTTTCCGCGTGCATTTTCGGGGGGATTTCCAGAAGACTCAAAGAGGGCAACTACGAGGCTGCGAAAAAGCTCGCCCTGTACCTTCAGGGAATTTACGGGGAAGACTTCTACATAGAGGTCCAAAACCACGGGCTTCCCGACGAGCTTCGCGTTCTTCCGCAGCTCGTCAAAATCGCGGAGGAGATAGGGGCCGAGACAGTCGCGACGAACGACGTGCATTATCTCACCAGGCAGGACGCCAAAATGCAGGACGTCCTCATGGCGATTCAGACCAAGAAAAAGCTGAACGACCCCACGAGGTTCAAAATAGAGAGCGAAGAGCTTTATTTCAAATCCGGCGACGAGATGGCCGCTATATTCAGGGGACTTCCCAAAGCGATTGAGAACACAAGAAAGATTGCCGACAAGATAGAGGAGCCCGTCTTCAATCTCGACAAAAACGGATACCCCGTGAGGGACAACAACCTCATACCGGGTTTCACGCCGCCCGAGGAATACCCGAGTGCCGAGGCGTATCTTCGCGACCTCACGGACAAAGGGCTCAAAAAGCGCTACGGAGAGACAGTCCCGGAGGACTATCTTACCCGTGCGAAATACGAGCTCGACGTCATCTGCGGCATGCACTACGACGAGTACTATCTCATCGTCTGGGACTTCATAAACTGGTCCAAGGAGCACGACATTCCCGTCGGCCCCGGAAGGGGCTCGGGCGTAGGGTCCATAGTGGCCTACGCGATAGGAATCACGGACGTCGACCCCATGAGATACAACCTCATTTTCGAGCGTTTCCTCAACCCCGACAGGGTCTCCATGCCCGACTTCGACGTCGACTTCTGCGCGGAAAGGCGTGAGGAAACAATAAACTACGTGAGGGAGAAGTACGGCAGGGAGAACGTCTGCCAGATAGTCACATTCGGCACGATGAAAGCCAAAAACGCCGTAAAAGACGTCGGAAGGGTGATGGACGTCCCGTATGCGCAGACCGACAGACTTACAAAGCTCATGGACAGCAAGAGCTCCATAGCGGACCATCTCGGACTCAACATAGAAACCACAAAAAGAAAGATAGCGGCCGAGACCGACCCCGACCAGAAAAAGACGCTCGAGGGGAAGCTCGATAACCTCACGAAGATACGCAGCCAGGAGTTCTGCGACATATACGACCAGGACGAACAGCTTCGCCAGGTCGTGGACATGGCGATGAAGATAGAGGAGATGCCGCGTCAGACGGGCATGCACGCCGCGGGCGTCGTCATATCCCGGCAGAAAATCTCCGACAACGTGCCGCTTTCGAGAAACGGCGAAGACATCACAACGCAGTTCGTCGCCAAGGAGCTCGAGGCGCTCGGCATGCTCAAGATGGACTTTCTCGCGCTCGTCACGCTCACCGACATCAAAAAATGCAAGGACTACGTCGAGGAGGATTACGGCAAAAAGGTCGATTTCGACGAGATAGGCTACACCGACCCCGACGCCTACGGCCTCATCGCGGACGGAGACACGGACGGCGTTTTCCAGCTCGAGGCGGGAGGAATGAAAAGGTTCATGAAACAGCTCCGTCCGGAAGGCCTGGACGACCTCATAGCGGGAGTTGCCATGTACAGGCCGGGGCCCATGCAGTTCATAGACTCTTTCTGCGCGAGAAAGCACGGGCAGGAGCCGATATCCTACGACGCGCCCCAGGAGGAGGAGATCCTCGGCGTCACGTACGGAATCCCCGTATACCAGGAACAGGTCATGCAGATATTCCAGCGTCTCGCGGGCTACCCCATGGGCGAGGCGGACGAAGTGAGAAGGGCGATGGGCAAAAAGAACACCAAGGCCCTTGTCGCGCAGAAGGAATACTTCATCCACGGCGGCACGACGGAAAAGACGAACCACCGGATAGACGGTTGCGAAAAAAACGGGATACCCCCCAAAGTCGCGACGAAAATCTTCGACGATCTCACGAAGTTCGGCGAATACGCGTTCAACAAGTCGCACGCCGCCGCGTACGCGACTCTCGCATATCAGACCGCATGGCTCAAAAAATACTACTGCAAGGAGTTCATCTGCGCGCTTTTAAACAACAGGATAGGCAAGATTGACGAGATTGTGAAGTACGTGCAGTACCTCCGGCAGCTCAGCGTCCCCGTCAGGCCCCCCGACGTCAACATGTCAAAGTCGGAGTTTTCCGTGGAAGGCGACGGCTTAAGGTTCGGACTTTCGGCACTCAAAAATCTCGGCGTGGGCGTCATTGAGGACGTCATAAACGAAAGGAACGAAAAGGGGAAGTTCACATCTTTCACCGACTTCATGCAGCGCTGCGTGGGCTTTATCAACAGAAAACAGGTCGAAACCTTCATATACGCGGGAGTCTTCGACTCGCTCGGGGTTAAGCGCTCCCAGCTCATCGAGGTTTACGATTCGGTGTACACGAGGGCGGCCGCCATGGCCAAGGAAAAAAACAGCGACCAGATGTCGCTTTTCGGCGACATTCTCCAGCAGGACATCCTCGACGTCACCTATCCCGACATAGAGGAGTACGACATCAACGAGAAGCTTAAAAACGAGAAGGCAGTTGTGGGTGTGTACATCAGCGGACATCCCTTCGAGAAATACGCATATCTTTTGGACGAATGCTCGTTCAACTCGTCCATGCTTTCTGATTTTTCCAACGACGAGGACGAAGAGGGGGACGAGGTCTCGATATCGTATAACGCCATCGAGGACGGACAGGCCGTCACGATGGGAGGAATAATCTCGTCCGTGAATCGCACGACCACGAAAACCGGCGCATACATGTGCACGTTCAGGCTTGAGGATATGTACGGGCAGGTGGAGTGCGTTTGTTTCCCCTCGACGTACGAGACCATGAAGCCGTACATAGACGCCGACAGGATAGTCAAGGTCAAAGGACGCCTCAACATCAGGGAGTCGGGCGACGTGAACATAGCGATAGACAACATAGAGGATGTCCGCGACAAGCCCAGAGCACCAAAAAACGAGGCCCAAAAACAGAGGAGCGCGATTTTGTGGCTCAACGCGCAGAACGTCCCCGAAGACGGTGTGAATGAAATCATGTCGATTCTTTCCGTGTACGCCGGGGACACCAGATGCTGCCTCGTCCTTCCGGGGAAGGTGAAAAAGGAAGGAGGGAACGTCGCGTGGTGCAGGGCACTCGCCGCGGAGCTTTCCCAGTATCTTTCCGAGGCGGACATAAAATACGTCTGACGCGCGAATTTCCGCTTAAATTTCTGACATTTCAAATAATTTTCGTCTGTTTTTCACGGTCAGACCTTGAAATTTTGCCTATGCATGCTTATAATTGATAAGTGTTGGTTTGAATTAACAGATGACGCACGTGCGTGCCGGGTTTGAGGGAGCAGGCGCGCAAAAAAGAGAGGTTGTGCGAGGAGAAACGCATGAAGAGAATCGGCTTATTGACAAGTGGCGGAGACGCTCCCGGAATGAACGCATGCATCAGGGCGGTGGTACGCACCGCGCTGTATTACGGCATGGAGATATACGG
>JAJQAK010000137.1:0-1647 GCA_021203845.1 Clostridia bacterium
CATGGTAAGTTTAAAAAAGTCGCATCAAGTGTACTCGTTTAGTTCGGAGAGATTCCGTAGGCTCGAATCCATTCGGCGACATGAGGTGTTGTGCAGTGTCATTCCTTTCGAGAAGACGGCACATCCCACGGACTTTTGTCGCATTCGAGTTTTGTGTCTTCCGGCATTTCTCTTCTGAGAAACATCGCCATGTATATCGGCAAATAGATTCTCTTGTCGATTTTCTCTATTTTCGGATAATTGTTCAGCACGTATGCTTTGTTTATCTGATAATGGCTGATGTTCAGGATGCCGTTCAGCGCGTTGTGTCGCTGGTAGTCCTTTCCGGATTTTACCTCAAGGGGAATGATTTCCCCGCCTGTCTGATACAGCAAGTCCAGCTCTCCGTAAGTGTGACTGTTGTAGTAGTAGGGGACTATTGAATTGCTGTACAGTTCCTGCGCGACGAAGTTTTCGTAAATCGCGCCGAAGTTGATGCCTTTTGTGTCTGTCAGTGTCTTAAAGACGAGTTCGTCATCAAAATACATATAGTTCAAAAGGCCGACGTCGCACATGAAAAGTTTCAAAAGAGAGTTGGACCTATTCATTTTCAGCGGGATTTGGGGAGCGTCGACGTTGTACACGGGCAATGCCACCCCGGCGTTTATCAGCCAAAGAAAGGAGTTTTCCACGTATTGAGTCATTTTCGGCTGGTCCAACGACGAAAACCTGTATCTTTTGTTCTGTTTGTTAAGTTCGCTCGGGATGTTGTCGAATATCCTGCTTATCATCAGCTTGTCTTTTTTGTCGTATTTGGAAATGTCCTTCTTGTATGTGTTGTAGAGAAATTCGTGGACGTCTTTTATTTCGGGCAGACTTTCCGTTTCCAGAAATCTGTTTACTGCTTCCGGCATTCCGCCGACGAGCAGATAATTTCTGTAGTTTGACATGATACGGCTGTGGATTGCCTCGTTCACGGTTTCCAGGCTGTTGAAACATTCCTCCAGGTAGTCAAACGCGTCCTGTCCCATTCCGAGCGCCGAGCAAAATTCCGCGAAGTTGAGCGGATACATTTGCATTATCTGCATATATCCCACCGGAACGGATTTTACGTCCGACATCTCAATTCCGAGAAGCGACCCGCTCAGAATATAACGGAATCTTCCGTCTTCCACGAGAAATTTGCTTGCCGTAATCAGGTCAAGACATTCCTGCACTTCGTCAAAGAATATGAGAGTTTTTCCCGGTATGAGACGGGAGTGGTATATAGCGTCCAGATAAGCAAAGATTTCCTTTGTCGACGATGCGCGGGAAAGCAGGTCCTTTGCCCTCGTGTCCGTCAGTAGGTTTATTTCCAGAAAGCTTTCGCAGTACCTTTTTGCAAACTCGCGTACGATGTAGGTTTTGCCGACCTGGCGGGCGCCGTCTATCAAAAGACACTTTCTGTCGTTTTTGTCGTACCACTTTTTTATGTCAAACATTATTTTTCTTTCCATACTGTCACCGTTCCATGTGACCGACACGGATTGTTTCATGGAAAATTCGGTGCGGTCATTCTATTTTTGGTTTTTGTTACAGTGTATTATAACATTGTAATTACGTTTCCCGCAATTTTTTTAGCCCAAAAATTACGTTTCCCGCAATTTTTTTAGCCCAAAAATTACGTTT
>JAJQAK010000137.1:1747-3092 GCA_021203845.1 Clostridia bacterium
TTTTTAGCCCAAAAATTACGTTTCCCGCAATTTTTTTAGCCCAAAAATTACGTTTCCCGCAATTTTTTTAGCCCAAAAATTACGTTTTTGCAAACATTTGATTTCAGCGTCGTATCCGATTCGGATTTGGGAAGCTTAGGCTCAATCGCAAAGACGCTAATTTTGGCGTGTGTAGGTCGCGTATGTATGAGGTTCTGTCGTCTTTTTCCCGCGTGAGTTCGGTGTCGGCTGTTTTTGACGGTAGTGATTAAAACGAGGCCGTCGATTCGCGACGGCGACGGGCAATTCTAACCCTCGAAAGTGAATGTTTGCGGAAATTTGGACGGAATCTTCAGATTGCTATTGTAATCGAGGACAATCTGTATTATATTGTTATAAGAATTTCAATCAGGCACAAAACGCCGTTCCGTCTTCGACGCGTAAGCAGGAGAGGGGATGTGCTGATGGCATAAGCGTCGGTTAATTTCATTTTCCGTGACATATGCCTCACATATATTCGGAGAAATATCATGACAAAGGGGAAAACTCGTAAAATTCTCGGGCTGTCGTTTATGGCCGTTTTCGTTCTGGCTTGCGCGGTAGGCCTCGGAGCCTGCGCAAACAAACACGAGGTCAAGAACATATCGATATCCGACAAGACTTTAGATCTCACCGTCGGTGATGAGACCGAACTCACTGTCGGCGTCACCATGAAGGATGACACGGAGTACGACGGCATGTATTACTGGTCCGCGACGCAGGATGGGATAGTCGAGATCAGTGCCGACACTGCGAGAACGAGCGACGCGACCGTGACGGTGAAAGCGGTCGCGGAAGGGAATACCACGGTATACGTTGAGGCGGGCGGTTACAAGAAGCACTGCGACATAACGGTCGGACCCGCGCCGGAAAAGCCCATCGTCACGGATGTGAAACTAAGCGAGACGTCGCTTACCCTTAAAGCTGGCGGGGACGGGAAAGAACTTTCCGCCTTCGTCACGATGTCGGACGATTCGGAATACGACGGCGAATACGAGTGGTCCGCGGCTCCAGAGGGATATGTTTCAATCTCCGGCACGGGTGGCACTGTGACGGTAACGGGCGAGAAGGCCGGAAACGTTCTCATAACTTTCAACGCGGGCGGAAAAGAGGCTACGTGCGCCGTGACCGTCGAGCCAGCTTATGAGGAATCCGGGTATTCGGAAGAAGTTTACGTCGATTTCTCCGATTCGGACACGTACGAATGGATCGACATGATTTCCGTCACGTACACGAAGTCGAGCGACGGATCCGTCACGACCTATGACAACGCCGTGAAGGGCGAGTCGGAGGCGGACACGAGTCCCGAGGGACTTCTCACGATAGT
>JAJQAK010000137.1:3192-4554 GCA_021203845.1 Clostridia bacterium
GTGACGACATTCGAATACAGCGGCGTGGTCTCGGGCACCGTCCTTTATCTCACGTTCTCCGCGAACGTCTGGATATACACCGTGGACGTCAAAGTAACGGGAGAGGACACGTCCGAGCCCGAGGTGCTGGATGTGAAAATAACGCCGGACACCGTTGAGCTCGTTCTTTCCGACGGCGCGTCCGTCACCTCGCAAATCGTCGCGAACGTCACGATGACCAAAGGCGATTATGCGGGCGGATACTCATGGACTTCCGACAATGAAAGCATCGCGGCGGTCGTGGGAGACGGGGCGTTCGCCACGGTGACCGCGAAGTCCGCGGGGACGGCGGTTATCACCGTCACGCTCGACGGCGGAAAGAATGCGACATGCACGGTGACCGTTTCCGAACCCGCGCACGTACACAGCTACGTCGTGTCGGGAGAACCCGAATGGAGTGACGATTACCTCGAGTGCATAGCTACTTTGGTGTGTCAGTCGGATGACGGCCTTACGTGCGACGCTCCGAGCATAACCGTCGACGCGTCGGTTTCCGTGACCACGGTCGCCGCGACATGCACGGAATACGGCAGTATAACGTACACGGCCACGTACCAGGGCGTTCTTATCGACACATACACGGAATCGCTGTCTCCCGCGGGCCACAGCTACGGCAGTCCGAAATGGACCTGGACGGCGGAAGGTAGCGGCTACTCTGCGACGGCGTCGTTCACGTGCACAAGCTGCGGCGATATGCAGACGGTAAACGCCGCTGTGACGGAGTCGGGCGGCACGTACACCGCGACGGTCACTTTTGAGGGTCAGTCGTACAGCGCGTCGTTCAACCCGGAAACGGACACCGGGGAGATAGTTCTGAGCGCGTCCCGTGTGTCGTTCTCAGAGGCTGGGGCGACCTTCCGACTTGAGGTGCTTTTGTCCGACCTTCAGTCCAACTATCCGGGAGACGTCACATGGTCTTCCGGCGACGAATCCGTCGTCAAAGTTAGTGAAACCGGGGTAATGACGTCCGTGGGCAACGGCACGGCGCTCGTCTCGGCCACCACAAATTCGGGTCTTACGGCGTGCTGCTTCGTGGAAGTCGACATAAAGGTCAAAGGCGAGGACGCCGACATAAAGATTGACGACCTCGTATCTTCGGGAACTCTTTCCCCGAACGAAACCATTTCTTCCACCAAAAATCTGTACACGGGCGGCGACGGGACGAAAGTCACGGCCGTGGGCGGCAATTCAATGAAGGTTACAGGCGTTACCGGAGAATATTCGTATACACTCAATCTCGGTGGTACCGGAAAGCAGGATTCCCGGAACGTCACGATTGAGACAGTCGGCGCGGCCACGATAACCGTGTACACCAAGAGCAGC
>JAJQAK010000137.1:4654-7023 GCA_021203845.1 Clostridia bacterium
GAGGACACGTACACGACGTTTTCCGACTCTGAGGCAGTGAGGGAGGTGGGCAGCGGGACATACCGCGTCGACATCCTCGGCCTTCAGGGGGACAAATATTACAACGTCAAGATAATAGACAGCGCTAACACACAGCTCAAGGAGTACGGCGTGTATGTGGCTGGCTACGACAGGTCGGGTTACGCGCACTATGAATACGACTCCGAGTCCGACACGTACGGGATGTACGAGGCGGGAGTGGGCGCCTACACCAACGCCGGCACCATCAAGGACGGCGCACTCGTCATATACGTCACGGAAGAGAACAAGAACGACGTGACGGGCGACGTATACAAATACGATGCCGCGACGGACACGTATACCAAAGTTACCTACGACGAGCTCAAACCCTATCTCACCATGACGGTGGAAGAGAATAAAACTGCCTACGCGCATGAGGGCGACGACCCTTACGTCGTGACCGGCATAGGCGAGATACTCAACAACAGAAGATACTCCGGGACAGACAGAAAGGACGTCGGAATTGCCGCGCTTTCCAAAGCGTACGGAGCCGTCGCCGTGAGGATAGTGGGCGAGGTCACGGCCACGATAAACGAGGATGGAAAGACGTACGACATAGTGGGGCTCACCGACTACGACGCGACGACGAACGGCGGGTGCGTAGGCGACAACGGCAGCATGGTCCGAATGGTGAACGCGCAGAGCGTCACGATAGAGGGCGTCGGCGAGGACGCCGCCGTGACGGGCTGGGGCTTCCACTTCATATCCTCCGCGGCATATGCCGAGAGCGGCAAGACGGGAGTGGGGTTCGAGGTAAGAAACCTGACGTTTTCCAAGTACTGCGAGGACGCCGTCGGGATGGAGGGCGAGCAGGCCTCCAAGAGCACGGCGAGCGATTTGACCGCGTCCGTCGAAAGATGCTGGATTCACAACAACTCGTTCCTCGCGGGCGAGTGCGAGTTCGCCGCCGAGTCCGACAAGAAGGAAGGCGACGGTTCGTGCGACTTCAAGAGAGGCCAGTTTTTCACGCTCTCGTACAACACGTTCGACGGCTGCCACAAGACCAACCTCATAGGCTCGGCTTCGACGTCGCTTCAGTACAACATAACCATGCACCACAACTCGTGGTTCAACTGCCAGTCGAGGATCCCCCTCGTGCGCAACGCCAACGTTCACTTCTACAACAACTATGTCTACGGAGACGGCGAGGTTTCTTTAAGCTACGTTCACTCCGCGAGGGCGAACTCATACATCTTCGCAGAGAACAATTACTACGAGAACTGCAAGAACCCCGGACAGACGACGAGCGAGGGCGGCGGGGCCATAAAGGCGTACGGCAACACGTATCTTTCGTGCTACGGCGACGCGGAGGCAACCGAGGTTGAGTCGAGGACCGAAACCGTCAAAAACAACTGCCAGTTTAGCGCGAGAAAGATTGACTACAGCACGTTCGACACCGACCCCACGCTTTTCTACTACGACGAGGACAACGAGCGCTCAGACTGCTATCTCACCGACGCGGTGACGGCAAGGCAGGAAGTGATGCAGTCGGCCGGCGCGTACAGCCGCGACAAGGCTCTCGTCGACACGAACATGTCCGAGTACAAAGACAAAGTCGCGGGCGACTCCGTGAACGCCCACATAGACTCCGAAACGAAGACCCTTGAGATAGACCTATCCTCCGTAATCGCGGACACGCTCTTGAACGGCGTATACTTCACGGCGAAGTCGTCGAGCGGCGCGGTGAAGGGCAAGGGACAGGTCGTCACCTTCCGTCTCACGGAGACCACTGACGTGTACATAGAGACGGCGGGGACGACCGAGAAAGACTGGGGCGAGCTCGTTTCTTCCAACGGCAGGGTTTACGCGAGTCACTTCGCGTCTGTATCCGTGACACTTCCCGCGGGGACGTACTTTATAACCTGCTCCACCCCGAACAAGGAGGTGACAATTACGAAACTCACGTTCTCGTCAGGCCTCACGGACGACGAGAGGGTGCAGGCGGTCATTGACCTCATAGACGAAATAGGGGACGTGCAGCTCACGTCGTCTTCGTACGAGAAGATACAGGCGGCCCTGTCCGCGTACGAGGCGCTCTCCTCTGAGCTTAAGGAGAAGGTCACAAACTACGGCACTTTGCAGGAGGCCACGGATAAGTATTCCTCTCTTGAGATTGAAAACGTCGAAACGCTCATAGGCGCCATAGGGACGGTCGGCGAGTCATCCGGCTCCGCCATATCCGCCGCGCGCGAGGCGTACGACGCCCTTTCGGACGAACAGAAGGCGAAGGTGTCCAACTATGAAACTCTCACGGCGGCCGAGGCGGCTTACGCCAACATCGCGGTGGAAGTAGTCAACCAAGCCATATC
>JAJQAK010000167.1 GCA_021203845.1 Clostridia bacterium
TGCAGCACGTGTACGAGCCGAAAAAGTCCGTGCCGTTGCAAACTATTATGAGGAGTGCGAAGATGAGAACGAAAACCCAGAGGTGGTGGAGGGTTTCCCCCAGGATGAAGTTGTCTATGGCGTATTCCTGGAAAAGTGCGAGGACGGTGTCGCACACCCCGACGAAAACGGTGATTATCATCATCGCGGCGAACATCCCGCGGTACGGCTTTATGTACGGGGAGAGTTTCTTAAGCCCGAAGGCTCCGTTCGTCTTCTTACTCATCGCGCGCCTCCCCAAGCTCGTTAGGAAGCGCGGTCTGCGCGTCGTATATCCGTCTGTATCTTCCTCCGAGTGCCATAAGCTCCTCGTGCGTGCCCTCCTCGGCGACTTTTCCGCCTTCCAGAACCACTATGTTGTCCGCGCGCATGACGGAGGATATCCTGTGCGAGATTATTACCGTCGTGACGTTTTCCGCGGCGGAGGGGAGCCTTCCTCTTATCGCCTCGTCCGTCTCGGCGTCCACGGCGGAGAGGGAGTCGTCCAAAATGAGGTACTTTCTCTCCCTCGCGAGGGTCCTCGCCATGCTCACCCGCTGTCTCTGCCCGCCGGAAAGAGTCACTCCGCGTTCGCCCACGACCGTGTCGTATCCAGCGGGGAAGCCCTCTATGTCCCCGTCCACGCAGGTGGTCCGGGCGCATTCGCGCATCTTTTCGTTCGGAATTTCCCCACACGCGCATATGTTGTCGCGTATGGTCCCCGAAAAAAGGTATCCGTCCTGCATGACGTATCCTATGTTTTCCCGTAAAACGTTCGGCGGGAGCGTGCCCACGTCATCGTCACCTATGTAAATCTTCCCGGAATCTATGGGGTACAGCGCGCAGAGAAGGTTCGCTATAGTGGATTTGCCGGAGCCCGTGCCGCCCAAAATTCCGAGCGTCGTGCCCTCCGGCACCGTGAGATTCAACCCCCGCAGCACAGGGAAGCCCTCCCTGTACCCGAAGGTGACGTTCTCCATGCGAATGCCGCCGGAAAGCACCCTACGTTCCGAGGAATAGGGTTCTTCTTTTTCGTTCAGAATCTCGCCAATCCTCACCGCCGAGATTCTCGCCCTCGACATGTTGGCTATGACGCGTCCAAGCTGCCTCGTGGGCTCGAGGAGCATCGTGTTGTATAGGATGAAGGAGACGAGGTCGCCCGCGGTGAGACTTCCGCGCACGCAGAAGACCGTCCCCACGGAGATTACGGTGAGAAGCTGGAAGGAGGATATCGCGGCGGAGGAGGTCCAAAAAAGCGACAGCCACCGCTCTATCTTGACCCAGAGCCCCGTGTAGTACACGTTCTGCTTCTCGAACTTCTCGCTCTCGTACCTTTCCCTCCCGAAGGCACGCACCACCCTTACGCCGGTGTAGTTTTCCTGCGCCATCGAGGACAGAACTCCTTCTTCTTCGTCGCACTTCATGAAGTGCTTTGCGGCCTTCGTCTGAAATAGCACCGAGTATGCGATCACCGCCGGTATGAACGCGAAGGCGATGAGCGCGAGCCATACGTTCATGAGGAACATGAATACGAGCGACAGTATGATGAGCGTCACCGTCCTGAAAAGCGAGAGGAAGTCCCTCGACACGAAATTGGTTATGGCGTCCACGTCGGTCGTGCACCGCTGGATTATGTCCCCCGTCGTACCCCGCGAGAGCGAGGAGAGGGGGAGCTTTCCTATGTGTGAAAAAAGCCCCGTCCGGAGGCTTCTCGTCATGCGCTGGGTCGCCACGGTGTTGGAGTGATTCTGCGCGAATGCGAGCGCGGCGTCCGCCGCCGCGAGAAGGGCTATGACGAGTGCTATAACCCATAGGACATCCCCGAGGCTTTCCCTTCCCCCGAAGAGCCCATCCAAAAGGGTGTAGAGTCCCCCCGATGTGTCGGCACCCATTATCCTGTCCACGGTGTAGGATATGAGCTGGGGGATGACGGTGGTTATCAAATTGACAATTATCCCACATATAACCGCAAATGCGTAGAGCCCCGCGCAGTCTCTGAGAAAGGGAGCACACACGCGAAAAACGGATGCGGATTTTCTGTCTTTTGTCATGGGTTAATTGTACATGACCCGCCGTTCTTTTGCAAACGTTTGCGCCGCGCGCGGGTCGAAGGGTTGCCGGAGCCGACGTCGGACGGAACATACAGACTGGACAGCGCCCTGTCCAAGGAACAGAAACGCATTCTGAACGTATTCGGACTCGACGAGAAGTACGTGAAAAAGCGGGCGCGGCGGAAAGGAGACATCTATGCCGGAAGGAAGAACGAGTCACTGCTGACCCTGAGACCCCCAAGAAAACAAGCTCCGAAGGCCTCCGAATGAGGGCTGTCCGGGCCGTTTGAGGTGGCATTTTCTGGAAATTTAGGTATAACGTTTTAAAATATCCCTCATATGAGTTTAAAAATATCCTTCTAGCAGCAAGCAAAATATAACGAGAGTGTGGTCATTTTTTCTTCGGCTCTCATCAATGTGTTCACTTAAAATTTAAAAATATGATGATGCTCAATTTAAAATTATCGAAAATGAGGAACGGCCACATGTTTCCAGATTAGAAAACCCTGCCACAAAACGGCAGGGTCGGATATGATTTGTATTGGTTGTCTCAGGCTACCTTGTCTCCATTTTGTCCGATATAGCTCTGTATATTGCCAGGAAGACACTCTGCGCGGCGGACACCGCGTCCGTGTAGTTCACGGAGGATGAAGATAGGAACGGGAAGTAGAACGGGGTTCTTTCCTCTGACTCGTCAAACGCAATCGACACGGAGAGGGTGGAGACGTTCGTGAACCTCACGAGGTATTCGTATATTTCATCGGCTCTCATTCCGCGACCGGAGGACGCGTTGCCGATTGTCGTCGCCGTTTTGTTGTTGACGAGCACGACGCAGTCGCTCACCTTGTCGAGGTCCGTCACGAAGCTTTCCGTGGGCTTTTCGATGCCGTCCTCACGCACGGCGAGAAAGGTGTATATTTTTCCCGCGGTCTCGTCTATCACGAGATTCCTTATCTCCACCATACTCGCCACGGACGTGTCGAGGGAGAAAAAGTCGAGAGGAAGCCCTGTCGGCACGCCACACTGGCGTCTTAACTCGTACACCCTCTCGCGGTCCCCTTTCGTGAGCGCTGATTTCACGGCCACGGTCTTTCTGTTTCTCCTTACGACTATGAACACCCTGGCGACGACGAAGATCACTACGGCGATTATCACCGCCACGGAGACAATTATGATGATAGTGTTAGTGTCCATCAGATGTCGTCTTCGTCCTCTTCATCCTCGTCTTCGTCTTCCTCGCGTTCGACTATGTATCCTCCGCGGAAATTCTCCTCTATTATTGCGTACATCACCGCGAAGAGCTGTTCGCACACGGCCACCTCGAAGTCGAACGTCGCCGTCTTGGAGGAGATGAGAGGGAGTACGTACATTCCGGAGGCTTCGTTGTTTCTCGGAAACATGACAGAGAGGAGCGTCACTGTCTTGAGACCGTTGAATCTGTTGAATATGTCCCTCGCGCCTATGACGGAGGCGGACCCGCCGAGGTCCTTTCCTTCGTTCTCCTTCATGGATTTGCGGACGGACGCTATCTCTTCGCCTTCCAGAATTATTTTGCAGTCCTGCAGCTCCGTGAAAGGGATGATTTCCCATTTCGGATTGTCCGTTTTTTTGCCGTTTTGCGCGGAGTACGCCGTAAACATAAGCTTGCGGTCGTTGTCGAAGGAGAGGTTCCTCACGTACGTTATGTCCTTCTTGCTACGGTTGTCCACTATGTAGTAGTCCGTGTCCTTGTCGACGAAAAGGTTTAGAGAGTCCCTTAACGCGGACACCTTGGCCTCGTAGTCGTTGAGCATTTTTTCGCTCGGACGTTGCATGTTTTTGGAAAGCCGTCTCGCCCCTATTATCACGACTATGACAATGACTACGGCTATTATGATAAGAAGTATGTTGCTCATTTCATCGCCTTATCTGCCCGGCATTTTATGTCGCTATAATGGTACCACAAACTGAGCCCCATATACAACCCAAAAAGGTAAAGAAAAACGCCCGCAAATCGCGGACGTATCGTCATTTATGCCCTATGCCAAATCAACATGAACAAGCCGCCGATAAATGAAAAGGCATCGAGTTCAATTTCGGGCACCACGAAAAGGCAAACGAATATTATGGGAACGGCCACCACGGTCAGCGCGGCGAGGGCTATCGTTCCTATAACCTGTAAAATTACCTTCAATGCTTCCTTCATGCTTCACCTCCGCTTAAAATTATGTGTTCTGTCTTCCTTAAAACCTTACCAACAAATACAATCCGATATTCAGTTTTCATGCCGTCATTATATCACGCCGGCGTCGGGATGGCGCAACCGTCGGTTCAAATTTTCACTTTTTGTACTTTTTTCCACCTCGATTTCTTTTCTGTAAAAGTAATACCACGTCGAAAGGGGTTTCAAACGGGCTGAGGAAAAGTTTTTCAAAAAAATAGTGTGTAAACCCGATGAAGACAAAAAGTTCCGATGCAGTGACACTTTTGTGAGTATTTTTCATTTTATGGAAGGAGATATATTCCGCGGCACGGGCGACGCGGGCCGGATGATATTTGTCCCGATTGTCGCATCGCTCCTCGCGGGGAGGAGCCCGAGACTGTCCGGGTTTGTCCCGGTTTTTTGTTCATATACGGGGTCATGTCTCCGTGCGGGGCTGTCGACAACATATTGTATTTTTTAAAAAAAGAAAGGCAAAATCTTCTATTAGAATTGCGTACGAGGACGGTGTTGTGGTAAAATTGAAAAGTACTTGTTTGAGGGCGAAAAAAATTAGGGGTGAGTTATGGCGAAGTATGTTTTTGTGACGGGCGGCGTGGTATCCGGACTCGGGAAAGGAATAACGGCGGCATCTTTGGGGAGGCTTTTGAAGTGCAGAGGATACAAGGTCGCGTCCCAGAAGCTCGACCCGTACCTCAACTTCGACCCGGGCACGATGAACCCCATCCAGCACGGCGAGGTGTTCGTGACGGAGGACGGGATAGAGACCGACCTCGACCTCGGGCACTACGAGAGGTTCACGGACGAGAACCTCACGAAGTACGCCAACATCACGGCCGGGAAGGTCTACTGGAACGTTATAGACGACGAGAGAAAAGGCAAGTACCAGGGACAGACCATACAGGTCATCCCGCACATCACTAACGAGATCAAATCGTTTATATACAACGTCGGAAAGGAAAGCGGCGCGGACGTCGTCATAACCGAGATAGGCGGGACGATAGGCGACATAGAGGGGCAGCCCTTCATAGAGGCCATAAGACAGATAGGCAGGGAAAAGAGGGACGACTGCTGCTACGTGCACGTCACCCTGGTGCCGTACATACACGGAAGCAACGAGTTCAAGACGAAACCCACGCAGCACTCCGTCAAAGAGCTCCAGGAGATGGGGATAAACCCGGACATCATAATAACGCGCTCGGAGAAGCCTCTTTCCGACGAGCTCAAAGACAAGATAGCGATGTTCTGTAACGTCGACAAGGACTGCGTAATAGACAATCTCACCATGCCGCTCCTTTATGAGTGCCCCATAATGCTGGAAGCGAGCAACTTATCCGAGATTGTGTGCCGGAAACTTCGCATAGACCCTAGAACCATCGATCTCACGGAGTGGAACGCCATGCTCGAGAACGCACACTCGAGGGACAAGAAGGTGAGAATAGCCCTCTGCGGCAAGTACGTAAAGCTCCACGACTCGTACCTTTCCGTCTGCGAGGCACTGACGCACGCAGGCTTCGAGAACAGGGCGGAGATAGAGATAACCTGGGTCAACACCGACAGGGTAAACGATGAAAACGTCGCGAAAATGCTCAAAGACCCGGACGGCATTCTCGTCCCCGGCGGATTCGGCAACAGGGGTACTGAGGGCATGATGGTATGTGCGAAGTACGCGAGGGAGAACAACATACCGTACCTCGGGATATGCCTCGGCATGCAGATAGCGGTGATTGAAGCCGCGAGAAACCTTCTGGGATACGGGGACGCGAATTCCACGGAGCTCGATCCAAACACGAGGCACAACGTCATAGACATAATGCCTGATCAGAGGGGCGTGAGGATGGGAGGCACTATGCGCCTCGGCGCGTGCCCGTGCGATGTAAAAGGCGACCTCATGAAGGCGATTTACGGTGTGGAGCACATCTCCGAGCGCCACAGACACAGATACGAGTTCAACAACGACTACATAGAGGAGTTCGACCGCGTGGGCATGAAAGTCGGAGGGGTGAACCCGGAAAGAAATCTCGTGGAGGCCATAGAGATTCCCGCAAACGACTTCTTCATCGGTGTGCAGTTCCACCCGGAGTTCAAGTCGCGTCCGCAAAAGGCGCATCCGCTTTTCCGTGAGTTCATAAGGGCGGCGCTCGTTTACGAGAAAAAGCAGCAGGAGGTCGCCAGGTGAAACTCAACAGAAACTACGAGAACATAGATGACAGCTACCTTTTCGTCGAAATAGCGAAAAGGGTAGCCGCGTACAAAGAGGTGCACCCGGAGGCCGACGTCATAAGGCTGGGTATCGGGGATGTCACGCTCCCTCTCGCGCCCTGCGTCGTGGAGGCCGGGGTCAAGGCCGTTGAGGAGATGGGAAGGGCCGAGACTTTTCGCGGATACTCACCGGACAGCCAGGGATATGAGTTTTTGAGGGACGCCATCTCTAAGTATTATGAGTCCTTCGGGGTTAAGGTCGCCCCCCACGAGATACACGTCTCGGACGGCGCGAAAAGCGACTGCGGGAACATAGTGGACATGTTCGACGACGGCAACACGGTCCTGATTCCGGACCCCGTGTACCCCGTCTACATCGACAGCAACGTGATGTCGGGAAGGAAGGTGATTTTCTGCGATGCCACGGAAGACAACGGCTTCGCCCCCACGCCCGACAAAAAGATTAAATGCGACATCATATACCTCTGCTCCCCCAACAACCCCACGGGCTCGGTTTTGAACTATGAAAAGCTCAAAGAGTGGGTGGACTATGCGAACTCTCGGGGCGCCGTCATAATATATGACTCCGCGTACGAGGCGTTCATCACGGAGGACGGGGTGCCGAGGTCGATATTCGCCGTGGAGGGCGCGAGGACGTGCGCGGTGGAGCTCTGCTCCTTTTCCAAGACCGCGGGCTTCACGGGCACGAGGTGCGGCTACACGGTGGTGCCGGACGAGCTCTGCGGCGGGAAATTCGCTAAGATGTGGGCTCGCCGGCAGTCCACGAAGTACAACGGCACGAGCTATATACAGCAGCGCATGGCCGAGGCTGCGTACTCGGAGGAAGGCATATCACAGTGCGGGGAAAACATAGCGGTCTACAGAAAGAACGCCAAGGTCATATCGGACGCGCTGGACGAGCTCGGGATATTCTACACCGGCGGCAAGAACTCGCCGTACGTGTGGCTCAAGTGCCCCCAGGGCATGGGAAGCTGGGAGTTTTTCGACTATCTTTTGAAAAACGCGAACGTTGTAGGTACCCCGGGCGCGGGGTTCGGGAAAAACGGCGAGGGATACTTCAGGCTGACGGCCTTCGGGTCGGAGAAAAACACCGAAGAGGCGGTAAAAAGGATAAAAAATCTTCTCGGGACATAGGCTTGCTTGCGATGAAGGCTGCGACATACGACAAAGGCGCGGGGATTTTGTGCCACATATCCTCGCTCCCGAACAAATACGGCATAGGCTCTCTCGGCCGCGAGGCATACGCTTTCGCCGACATTTTGGTGGATGCCGGGGTGAAGTACTGGCAGGTCCTTCCGGTCGTGCAGACGACGTATGGGGATTCTCCGTATCAGTCCGCGTGCTGCGAGAGCGGGAACCCGTATTTCATAGACATTGTAAAGCTAAAAAACGAAGGCCTTCTCACGGCGTCCGAACTCAAATCCGCCGAGATGCCGGCGGGGGAGATAGACTACGGGCTTTTGTACGAAAGAAGGTACGATGTCCTTCGCAAAGCATACGGCAGGTTCGACAAAACCACTCCGGACTTTCTGGAGTTCGTGGCAAGCGGGAGATTCGAGGACTATGCCCTCTTTATGTCGCTGAAGTCCGTCTACGACACCACGTTCGACAACTTTCCGGAAAAGTTCAAGTTCCGCGATAAAAGCGCGCTCAAAAACTTCAAAGAAGAGGTGTACGACAAAGAGTTCCTTTTCTGGGAGTTTCTGCAGTACGAGTTCTTCCTCCAGTGGAAAACGTTCAAAACTTATGTGAATGGGCTCGGGATAAAGATAATAGGCGACATTCCCTTATACGTAGCGTACGACTCCGCGGATGTGTGGGCGAGTCCGGAGCTTTTCAGGCTCGACGGGGATTTGAATCCCGTGGGCCTCGCGGGAGTCCCTCCCGACTATTTTTCCGAGGATGGACAGCTTTGGGGAAACCCGCTGTACGACTGGGACTACATGAAAAAGGATGGCTTTTTGTGGTGGTCCCGCCGCATAGAGAATGCGCAGAAACTCTACGACATAGTGAGGATAGATCACTTCAGGGGTCTTGACAGGTTCTACGCCGTGCCCACGGGCTCGACGACCGCGAAAGTCGGCGAATGGATTAAGGCCCCGGGGTACGAGATGCTCTCCGCGGCGGAAAGGCGTTGCGGGAGTTTAAACGTCATCGCGGAGGATCTGGGACTCATAGATGACGGCGTTTTGGAGCTTTTGGAAAAGACGGGTTTTGCCCGCATGAAGGTTCTGCTATTCGCTTTCGACGGGAATCCGGAAAACGAATACCTCCCCGAGTTCATAGGTGAGAACACTGTGTCGTACACGGGGACGCACGACAACGACACGGCTCGCGGATTCATAGAGGGCATGGACGCTAAGACCTTTTTAAGGTTCGTCAAGGAGCTCAAAGCGGCCCTCAAAAAGCAGGGCATATTGTACACGGTAAGAAACAACACGACGTCACTCGTTCGTGCGCTCTGTCTTCTCACGCTTTGCGTGAAGTCCAAGATATCCGTCCTCCCCGTGCAGGACTGGCTCGCACTGGACGGCTCGTGCCGCATGAACCTTCCCTCTACGGCGAGCGGGAACTGGCGGTTCCGTCTCGGCGCGCTCCCAGGGAAAGGCGACAGAAATCTTCTCAAAAAGCTCATAGGGGAGTCGGGAAGATAGTTTCCGGTCGCCGTCGGTTTCGCATGTATGAGGTGGTTTTTCCGATGCGGCTGGGTGGAGAAGACAAAAAACACGTATATCGTTCTTCATGCTCGGGGTAAGTCCGGGCTCTTGCTTTATTTGCGTGTCTCGCTCCTTCGTGGCGGCCATGTCATAAAATCTTTGCAAAAAATAGTGTAAGATCTTTGCAAAATCTTGAATTCGGTTTTTTTAGTATAATGGTACATAGAGGTGAATGGACATGGTATACAAAGAAAGAATCGCGGATAAGATTTTGAATTATAGAAAGGTGTGCTGAAGCAAGTCCTGGCTCGATGACGGAATGAAGGCTACGTTGCTTTAATTGACTTTTATTGCACAAAATTTTATAATTCTAAACAGCAACGTTTGTGTGGTTCCCCACAGATTTTGGGAATCACCTTTGTTTATTACTTAAGACGCAAAAAAATTTCAGAGGTGAAAAATATGCCGGAACAACAGTTTGACATGACTCAGGAGACCTATGACTCGCTCAAAGAGCAGTTGGACGAACTCATAAAGGTTAGACGCCCGGAGATAGTCGAGCGTATAAAGGAGGCCAGGGGACACGGAGACCTTTCGGAAAACGCGGAATACGATGCCGCAAGAGAGGAACAACGTTCCAACGAAGGTAAAATTGCCGAACTCGAATATCAGATAAAGAACGCGAACATCATAGAAGCCCCTAAGAGCAACATCGAAGTCGGGATCAATTCCGTTGTTAACGTCTTCGATATATCGGTGGAAGCGCAATTCGTGGCCAAGGTAAAAAACGAGCTCAACGATGACGTAAAGTCGGAACTTACCGACAGCTATGTATCGCGGGTTTTGGCTGACGTTGCCTCTGAGGCCAAGCACAGTGCCAAAGACGAATTGGATGTCACGCTTAGGGATGTCGAGAGCGTGAAATCGGAGTCTGGGAAAGAGAAAAGCACGAGGGCTGAGATAATCGGCAGGATAGAGAATGCGATAGATGTCAGGGTTGAAGAAATAAAAAAAGACAAGATCGAAGGAATAAGAAAGGAGATAGTCGACGAGATTATAGATGAGGTCGCCGCGGATGTGGAAATCGAGGCGATAACTGGCGTCAAACCCCCGCAGCCGATAACGGGAAACGATTTCGGTGTCGGAGCGGATGCGGACGCCGAGGACGATGTTAAGAGAGAGAAGATGACCGTTGCGGGCGCGGAAACGTGGGTCCAGAAGACGGTAATCAGGAGACTGGAAAACAATCTGAAGGTCAGGATGAAGGCCGAAGTCGAGAAATCGGAAAAAACTAAACTGAGCGAACGACTTAAGGAGGAAAAACTGCCGGAGGCCGTCAGAAACGAGGAGAAAGAGAACGGAGGACCGTATACCATAACGTCGGTCACGGACTGCAACGTCATGGAAAACAAGATTTCAATGCAGTCTCCCGTCGGCGCCGCCCTCATGGGGCATCGTGTGGGAAAGAAGGTCAGTGTCCCCTGTCCGGACGGATCTTCATATGTACTTAGGATTCTGGGCATAAAGATAATCTCCGTCATAACGGTCGTTGACAAAGACACCGGGGAGGAAAAACGGGAGTACACCGTGACGTCCGCCGAAAATTACGACGGTATGAACAGTAAAGTTCCGGAGGGGTCGGCACTTGCCGACGCACTGGTAGGTCACGGAGTCGGTGACAAGGTCTCTGTCCCGAGCGTTAGAGACAAAGCCGGGAAGAGGCCAAAGGAAAAAACCGACATGGGTTCTGTCGACGAGACATCGGGGGATAACGCCGCGCCCGCGGAAGACGCCCTTGCAGACGTATCCAAGCCCAAGGTCAAGGGAAAAAACAAAGGCAAGACGTGCACAATAGAAATAAAGAGCGTTAAGTGACATGCAGAGCGATATCAACCAGGAAACGGTCGGCGGGGACGATCAGAACGACGAACAGTCGGAGGAACTTTTGGCGGAACAGGAGCAGATAAGGCTCCAGAAGCTTGCGAAGCTCCGTGAGGAGGGAAATGACCCTTACGTGAAGACGACGTATGAGGTCACGTCTGACTCCGAGGCCGTGAAAAGCAGCTTCAGTGAGCTCGAGGGGAAGGATGTTTCCGTCGCCGGACGCATCATGTCGCGCCGCATAATGGGAAAAGCCACGTTCTGCCACATACAGGACAGACACGGGCTTTTGCAGATATACGTAAAGCGAGACGACGTCGGGGAGGAGGCATACGCCTCCTTCAAAAAGGACTACGACATAGGCGATATCGTGGGAGTTTCCGGATTCGTCTTCAAGACGGGGACTGGCGAGGTCTCCGTACACTGCCGGCACATAGAGATGCTCACGAAAGCGCTCACACCGCTTCCCGAGAAGATGCACGGGCTCGTCAACACGGACATAAGGTACCGCCGGAGAGAGCTTGACCTCATCGTGAATCCGGACGTAAAGGACACGTTCGTAAAGCGTTCGCAGATTCTCCGCGAGATACGTGCGTATCTTGACGGCCTCGGATACATAGAGGTGGACACACCGACACTCACGACGTTCGAGATAGGGGCGAACGCGAGGCCGTTTATGACGCACCACAACGCGCTGGACCTTGATATGTACCTTCGCATAGAGACGGAGCTCTACCTCAAAAGGCTCATAGTCGGGGGGCTCGAGAAGGTGTACGAGGTGGGCAGGATATTCCGCAACGAGGGGATGGACGCATACCACAACCCTGAGTTCACGTCGATAGAAATGTACCAGGCCTACACCGACTACTTCGGCATGATGGACATCATAGAGGACCTTTACAGGACGGTCACGAAAAACGTCTGCGGGTCCGAGGTCATAACATATCAGGGCACGGAGATAGACATGGGCGCGAAATGGCCGAGATACACCATGAGGGAGTATGTCAAAAAAACGTGCGGTGCCGACTACGACGCATGGGGCTCGGACGAGGACGCCCGCGCCAGCGCGAAGGCTCTCGGATGCCCCGTGCCGGAGGGCGAGAAGGCCACGCGCGGGAACGTCCTTTTGGCACTTTTCGAGGAACTTTGTCAAAGCACGCTCGTGCAGCCCACGATAATATACGATTACCCCATAGAGAATTCGCCCCTCGCGAAGAGGAAAAAGGGCGATTCCCTTTTCACACAGCGATTCGAGTACTTCGTCTGCGGACAGGAGTACGGCAACGCCTTTTCCGAGCTCAACGACCCCATAGATCAGAGGGAGAGGTTCGAAAAACAGGTCGCGCAAAAACGTGCGCAGGATAAAAACAGCAATGCGAGGGTGGATGAGGACTTCATAAACGCCCTCAAGCTCGGTCTCCCGCCCACGGGAGGACTCGGATTCGGGGTGGACAGGCTCGTCATGCTCCTTACGGACAGCCCCACGGTTAGGGACGTTCTGCTGTTCCCCACAATGAAACCCAGGAAATAGCCGTGGCAAAGCTTCACATATATGACGCGATAAATGGCAGAGCCCACGTGAGTTTCCACATGCCGGGACACAAAGGAACAGAGAACTTTACGAAGTTTTTCCCCGGCGCGGAGATGGATGTCACGGAGCTCTCTTTTTCCGGTAGCCTTCTGGGCTCGGAAGGGGTGATAGGCCTCGCTCAAAGGGACATCGCCGAAATTTTGGGGGCGAAGGCCTCCTTCATAACGACGGATGGGTCGACGAGCGGGATATTCTCCATGCTGTATGTCGCCAAAAGACGCGGCGGAAGGGTGGCGATACCGAGATACTGTCACATGAGCGTCTACAACGCGTGCGCCGTACTGGGGATTGAACCCGTCATAATGGACTGCGTCGTAAAAGAGGGGGTGCCGCTTCCTCCGTCCGCGGAGGAGATCGAAAAGACGGTCGCGGACTGCGAGGAGAAAGTGGGAGCCGTCCTGCTGGTCTCCCCCGATTACTACGGCAATATCGCGGACCTTGAGACCGCGAAGGCGCTTTCGGAAAGTTACGGTTTTCTTCTCATCGTCGACGGGGCACACGGATCGCATCTTTTCGCCGAGGACATATACGCCGGGAGATACGCCGACATGTGGGTCGACGGGACGCACAAATCGCTTCCGACCCTCACACAGGGCGCGGTCGTGTCCGCGGGGAGAGAGGATCTTACGGAGGCGCTTGAGGAGGCGCTGAACGTGTTCCGCACGTCCTCGCCGAGCTATCCCGTCATGGCGTCCGTGGAGTACGGGGTGAAATACCTCGCGGATAACCGCGAAAAACTGGAAAAGGCGAAGATTCTTTCCAAAGACATAGCCGACGCGCTGTATCCGGTGAAGACTTATCGCGGCGGAGACTGGACAAAGATATGCGTCGATTTCCTGGGTACGGGCTTTGACCCGGGATATGTCGCGAAGTGGCTGGAACTCTACGGGGTGTACCCGGAGCTTTGCGACGGCAGATACATACTGCTGTATCTGTCCGTCGAAACCACGGAAGCCGACAGGGACAGGCTGGTTCTGGCCTTCCGCACGATCACGGAAAACTGGAAGTGCCTCGGAGAGTGCAAGGAAAAAGTTTTCGCCTTGCCGAAAAAAGTCTGCGGCTTTCTCGACGCCGTAGGCGCAAAGAGCGAATACGTGCCATTGGATGTGGCGAAAGGCCGTGTGGCCGCCGCGGTCGCGGGAATCGCACCTCCGTGCATGCCGAGGATTCTTCCGGGGGAGGAGATTACGGATGACGTCGTTAAGATGCTCGGCGGTAAGGGAAGCTTCGGCATAAAAGATGGGAAGATAAAAGTGGTCAAAGGCTGATATCCGGCCGTCGCGGATGCCTATAAAAAGGTTCTTTCTATTGCGTTTTACGTCGCGTTTCTATATATGGGGTCATAATTGAAATGGGCAGACAGCCATGAAGCCGGAGAATTTTCCTGTGGGGGGATTGAACTTTGTGTTGATTGTAGTATAATCTCAATCGAAGGAAACAATGTATGGATAAATATCTGAATCCGGGGAACGGGAAGTTCCAGGAAGCTCTGAACACAAAACATACGTCGACAAGTCCGATCTCATAAAGTACACGAACGATGTAATCGATACTTTGGAAAAATATGTCTGTCTGTTCAGGCCCAGAAGATTCGGAAAAACCGTTGCCGCCTTCTCGACGCCACTACCAAGGCGGACGCGAAAGGTGTCGCCGAGACGCCGGGGAGGATATTTGCGTATCTCACGAAAAGGACCGTTTACCCATATGAGAGTTCTTTCGCCGATTTTGTGGACTTTGCGTACATGTCCACGAACGATTATTGCGACATAATACCCGAGGCTCCGACGGGATGGCTTAAGAAGGCGGATTTCGTCCTGTATCCCAGCCTTCTTCGCGCGAGAGCCGACAGAACGCATCTTCCCGGGATAATAATTGAGCTCAAAAACGAGAAGTCTGAAAAAAGCCGCTGATCAGATAGAGGGGAAGGGGTACGACGACTACTTCGAGTAGAGGAAGTATCACGGCGACGTCATACACGTGGGACTGGACTTTCAGAAGATGACGCCGAAGGGAAGGCAGGCACTCGCCGCGACAGAAACTGTTTCGGAAGAAGGCGTGTTTTTCGGCAACGACGCGAATCTGAACATACAGTCGAAGAATGTGCATATTTGTGAAATCAGGAAGCACACGATTTGAATCGGAATACATCACGGGCGGGACGGTGTCGTTCCGCTTTTTTGGTATCGGAACGCATAGGTCGGGGTCAGTACGCGAGCTCTTTGGAGAAGAATCGTATCGACCCGGCATCGAGTCGGGTTCGGGCACTATTAGGCTCTTTAGCTCGCTATTCATATTGCTTTTTGGTTGCGGGCTGTGTTATAATTTCGTGTAAGATACAAAAGCGGGTACGTGTTGATAATATGACACTTGGCAAAGTGGAAGAAAACATGGGGGCAAATTCCCAAAATTTCATAAAGATTTCGAAGCAGGGATATTACGTCGACAAATCTCTTTTTATCAAAGACCTGGTCGATTCGGGCGAAGAGGTGACTTTGATAACCAGGCCCAGACGTTTCGGAAAGTCTCTGAATCTTGACATGGTGAGGACTTTTTTTGAAAAAACTGACGAAGACACGTCCGCTTATTTCAGAGATTTTGAAATTTGGAAATGCGGCAACGAATATACGTCGCTGCAGGGAAAGTTCCCCGTCATATATCTGGATTTTAAAAGCGTGTCGGAGTCTACCTGGGAGAAGCAGTTCGGATGTTTTAAAAAGGTCATTGCAAACGAATATTTTAGGCATGCAGACGAGTTGCAAGGTTATATTCCAGAGCTTAGACTTAAAGTATATAAGCGCATATCGGAAGAAGACGGGACGGAAGCGGACTGCGAGGATTCGATAAGGCTTCTGACGGAGTTGCTTCACAAGAGGTATGGGATGGCCCCGATTGTTCTGATAGATGAATATGACGCTCCCATTCAGTCAGCCATTGACCATGATTTTTACACCGAGAACGAAGATTTTATCAGGAACTTTTTTGCCACGTCCTTTAAAGGGAATCGGGACCTTAACTTCGCCCTTCTCACGGGTGTCAATCAAATCACCGGAGCGGGGCTGTACAGCGGTTTCAACAACGCAAAAATATATACCGTTTTAGACGACAGATACAGTGAATATTTCGGCTTCACGGGAGATGAAGTCAGAAAACTTTTGCAAGACTTCGGTGCCGCAGAAAAATACGACGAGGTCTGTGAATGGTATGATGGATACATTTTCGGACATGAGGAAATTTTCAACCCCATTTCTATTTTGAGCTATGTGACAAATGGGTTCAAACCTCACGCATATTGGGTAGCCACATCCGGTCAAACTGTGTTCAAGACGATGATAAGAAAAATCACGAACGAGGTTTTGGACAAGCTGATTGATCTGTCCCTCGGCAAGTGCATCTCCGTCCCGGTCAAAACCAATCTCACTTATGACGATCTCAATGATGTCAACAATGTGTATTCCGTTCTTTTTATAACAGGGTATATCAAGTTATACGTTCCCGAAGGGGAAAATTATGAAAAAGAGTTACGTAAAGCCATAGAGTCTGCAAAAGACGATAAAGAGAACAAGTTTAAGCTTGTGAACAAGGAGATTGCCGAGGCATACGTCAAAGACATTTTGGAATACGCCGAAGGCATGTTCAGATTTGATTTTGTCGATAATCTACAGAATGCCCTGAACAAGAGAGACATAAATCTCATAGAAAAAGAACTCAAGGAGTATATCTCTGAGTCCGTCAGCTTTTACAACAATCAGGAAAGCCTTTATCACGGCATTGTCCTGGGGCTACTCAGGACAATGCGTTCGATATATGCCATAACATCTGACAGAGAATCGGGAGAGGGTAGATACGACATAACGGCCGAGCCGCTCCGCGGATTAAACTCGCTTCCCGGAATCGTGCTTGAGCTCAAAGTTTGCAAAAAGAGAGAGAATTTGTCGAAAAGAGCGAAAGAGGCTCTTGACCAGATTAACAGGAAGGATTACGCACGCGACATGGTGACCAGGGGCGTTAAAGACGTCCTAAAGATAGGCATGGCTTTCTACGGAAAGAAAGTTGAGTTCGCGTCGTGATTTTCGGACATCGGTAAGCAAAAGAACGAGAACATGGTTTATGAGTAATAAAACATATCCAATGAGCAACATGAGAAAGACCGCGAAATCTTTCTCTGTCGAATTTTTAAAACGCGCCAAAGACTATTCGGCGACATGTATGCAAAGGCGGGACGGGATATGACGCGCGGAAAATTTGTGACGATTGAGGGTTGCGAAGGCGCGGGCAAGAGCACGCAGGTGAGACTTCTCTGCGAATGGCTGGACAGTCTCGGCATAGATTATGTTTTCACCCGGGAGCCCGGCGGCTGCAAGACGTCGGAGGCCATACGTGAGATAATACTTTCCAACGACTATGCCGGCATGGACGCCGGATGCGAGGCTCTTTTGTATGCGGGGGCGAGGCTTCAGAACCTCAGGGACACCGTGGAGCCGGCCCTTGCCGCGGGAAAGCTGGTCATTTGCGACAGATACGTGGACTCCTCTTTCGCATACCAGGGGTATGCGAGGGGACTCGGCTTCGAGTTCGTGGAGAGCATAAACAGAAAGGCGTTGGAGGGACACACGCCGGATCTTACGCTGTTTCTCGACATAAGACCCGCCGAGGCTTTTCAGAGAAAGCACGGCGCGGACAAAAGCGACAGGATGGAGTGCGAGGGCCTCGCATTCCACGAAAAGGTTTACGAGGGATACAAGGAGGCACAGAGAAGGTTTGAAAGAATCGTCTCCGTCGATTGCGGCGGCTCAAAAGAGGAGACCGCCGAGAACATAAAGAAGATACTCACGCAAATGGGCATTGTGGAGGCGTAGGCGGTGGAAAAGCTCCTTAAGTCCACAACCGCATACAGGATACTTTCCGGCGACAGACGCTCGGGAAGGCTCTCCCACGCGTACATGCTGCATTTCGGCGACCCGGGGTGTCTGAGGGACGCTCTGAAGATATTCGCTGCTGAGATGTACGGAGGGGACGAAAAGACAAGCCGCCAGATAACGGAGGAAGTTTTCCAGGACGTCAGGTTTTATCCTGCGCAGGGAGGGAAACTCTCCGTGGATGACGCGACCGAGATAGTGGACGACGGCGCGATAAAGCCCGTTCGCGGGGACAGGAAGATATACGTCGTGTCGGACTTCGACCAGGCGACGGCGCTTTTCCAGAACAAGCTTTTAAAATCCCTCGAGGAGCCGCCGGAAGGGGTGATGTTCCTTCTGGGCGCGGCGTCTCTCGCCCCGGTCCTCACGACCGTGAGATCGCGTGTAAAGACGCTGGAGATACCGCCGTTTTCGGAAGAGGAGATTTACGCCGCTCTGGAGCGCGAAGGACACTCGGAAAAGAACACCGACGCGGCGAGGGCCTCCGGAGGAGTCTTTTCCGCGGCGCGGAACATGGTGAAAGGCGACAGGTACGACGAACTCATTTCGGCCGCGGAGGACGTTTTCCGCGCCACGAGGGAGAACGCCGGCGAGATAGCGGGTAGATACAAAGATTTCAAATACAGACGCGAGCTTCTGGGCGAGGTGCAGCTTCTCGCGAGGGACGAGGCCGTGAAAACGGACGAACCTTCCAAGGCGGCGCCGCTTCTAAACCTCTGCGAAAAAATAGACAGGGCCGTGGCGGACGTCAGGTTCAACGTAAACTTCTCACAGGTTCTTTTCAATCTCATCCTCACGAAGGTTGAGGACTGCGAAAAGTGGGAGAAACTTCTTAAGTGACGTGCCCTCGCGGCGGAGACATGGCATATGATTGTTGATTACGTAGGTGTGAAATTTGACGACGGGGGAAAGGTCTACTATTTCTCCCCGGACGGAGAGGACCTCGAAAAGGGCGATGAGGTGATAGTCGAGACCTCAAGAGGCATCGAGTGCGTGACGGTTGTCGTGCCGCACGGAGAGGTGGAGGAAAACACTCTCCCCTCCCCCATGAAACCCATCATACGGAAGGCTACGGCGGAGGACAAAGAGACCGTGAGAAGGAACGAGGCGAGGCGCTCCGAGCTCATGAGACTTTTTACCGAGAAAATGGAGAAATACAAACTTCCCATGAAGCTCGTATCCTGCGAAATAGCGTTCGAAGGGAACAAGGTGACGTACTACTTCTCCTCGGAAAGGAGGGTGGACTTCCGCGACTTCGTGAGGGATCTTTCGTCCGCCGTGCACATGAGAATAGAGCTCCGCCAGATAGGCATAAGGGACGAGATAAGGATGCTCGGCGGCATAGGCCACTGCGGCAGGGAGTGCTGCTGTTCGGGCTGCATGATTGACTTCAAGAAGGTCAGCGTCAAAATGGCGAAAAACCAGGGTCTTTCCCTCAACCCCGCGAAGATATCGGGATACTGCGGGAGGCTGATGTGCTGTCTCGCGTATGAGGACTACTACTATTCCGAGACCTGCAAGAAGATGCCCAAGACCGGCTCGGAGGTATCCACGCCAGATGGTAAAGGCATAGTCGTGAACGTTGACATGCTCAAGATGCGGGTTAAAGTGAGGATTGCCTCCAACGACTACTTCAAATACGGAGATTACGCGCTGGACGAAGTTGCACCCACGCACAGACCTGGTGGAAAGCCCAGAGCAGAGACGAAGGAAGACGACGGAGAGGCCTCCGTCGGGGAAGAAAATCTTCCCGAGTGAGTGAAGTTCTCAAAATGTTAAAAATTCACAATAAAAATCTTAATCGCGGTTAAGTTTTGTAATTTTCGTACAGAAAATGTTAAAAATCAAAAGAAAATAACAATTCGTGCTTTACACCAAAAATCCGGTGTGCTATAATTCAACTGTTCAGAAAGAAAATCTTTATGGAGGTAATCGTTATGGCACATGTAATCAGTGACGATTGTGTAGCTTGTGGTGCATGCGCAGCAACCTGCCCCGTTTCAGCAATATCCGAGGGCGACGGCAAGTACGTCGTAGATCCCGACGTTTGCATTGACTGCGGTGCGTGCGAGGAAGGATGCCCTACCGGAGCAATCGCTGCAGAATAATTTTTCGGTAAATAATTCAGACAAGGTGAGGCACGCGCTTCGCCTTGTTTTGTTTTGTGTGAGACCATGTCGGATGTTGTTTTGAACGATGGGGAGGCCTTGGAGGACCTTTTCGGGGAGAAGAAAATAATACAGAACAGGAACCTTTACAGGTTCACGTCGGACAGCGTGATGCTCTCGAGGTTTGTGAGGGGTCGACGCGGCGACGTTGTGGCGGATTTCTGCTCGGGCTCGGGGATAGTGGGCTTCCACTTTCTCTGCCTCAACCCGGGCATAAAGAGCGTGACGCTTTTCGAGATGCAGGAGAGCCTCTCCTCCATGGCGGAGCGCACCAGGCAGCTCGACGGCTTCGACAAAGCGAGGGTGGTATGTTCGCGTATACAGGACATAGGCCCAGAGTATTGCGAGAAGTTTTCGCTGATCCTCTGCAACCCGCCGTACGAGACGGAGGGCTTCGACGGCGTGCCTTTCGAGCTCGCCGCGTGCAGGTGCGAAATCTCCGTGACGCTTAAGGAGATATGCGACATCGCCTCACGGACGCTCAAATACGGCGGGAAATTCGCCGTGGTCAACAAGGCGTCGAGGCTCGCGGAGCTCATGTACACGCTCAAATGCGCGAAGCTGGAGCCCAAGAGGCTTCAGTTCGTGTCGGGCGGGGGAAAGGACGAAAGGCCGTATCTCGTAATGTGCGAGGCCGTGAAGGGCGGAAAGACGGGCCTCGAGATACTCCCCGCGAAATTCAACGACGGTACGAACGGAGGATAGTGTATGGTGTATTTCGTCGCGACTCCCATAGGAAATCTAAAGGACATGACCTACAGGGCGGTGGAGGTGCTGGGTTCCGCCGACGTCGTGTATTGCGAGGACACGCGGCATTCCGCGACGCTTTTCAATGCGTACGGCATAAAAAAAACGCTCCGCGCGTACCACAAGTTCAACGAGGCCAAAGAGTGCGACAGGGTTCTTGAGGAGGCTGCGTCGGGACGTGACATCGCGATAGTGTCGGACGCGGGGATGCCGCTCATATCGGACCCCGGGGCGTATCTCGTGAGAAGGCTCGCGGAGGAGAAGATACCGTACACCGTCATCCCCGGCGCGTGCGCGTACGTGTCCGCGCTGGTACTCGCGGGTTTCCCCACGGACAGATGCGCGTTCATAGGCTTTCTTCCGGAAAAAGAGTCGGAAAGGAAAAATCTTCTGGAAAGGTACAAAGACCTGGACCTCACTTTGTGTGTGTACTCCGCCCCGCAGGACATAGACAGGGACGTGTCGTCGATGTACGCGGCCTTCGGTGAAAGACGCGCCTGCGCGGTCCGCGAGATCACCAAGATTCACGAGGAGGCGCTGCCGTTCAATCTTTCGGAGGGGCTTACGGGCGAAAAGAGGGGCGAGTATACACTCGTCGTGGAAGGCGCGAGTCCCGTGAACCCACTCTGCTCGCTCACCGTGAGGGAGCACGTGACGCACTACATTGAGACGGGGCTGGACAAAAAAGAAGCCGTGAAGCGCACGGCGAAAGACAGGGGAGTCCCCAGGGACGATGTTTACAAGGAGGCCATGGACCTTTGAGGTCCGTGAGAAGGATATATGAAGGAAAATAACACCGCCAAGAAAAACGACGTCAAGACCGGGAGCGTCAGCGACATATACGAGTACGAGCAAAAATACGTCAAGAAGGAGAACAGCAAGTCGATAAGGTTCTTTCTGCGGCTCATCATAATAATACTCGCGGTTGCGGTTTTCGCGTGTCTTTTTTCCGTGGGGTACAGGCTGTACGAAATTTTTGACAACAAATATGTGGGTTACGGCATAGCGGCAATCTTTCTCGTGCTCTACATAGTGCTTTTCATTGTGCCCGTGGTGAAGATAATGAGGTCCGACTACTTCAAGGTGAACGTCAACTCAGAGACGGCGGGAGAGGCAAAAAGGCACAACAAGAAAGTAAGAGAGGACATTGCCAAAAAGATAGTCGACTTCAACGCTGAGGTGGACAACGCGGGCTGGTATGACGGGGAGACCGTGGACAGGCTCGGATACGCCCTCTCCAAGAACGACAACGAGGGCATAAAGGAATGTCTCACCGCGCTTTACGGCGGGAGCGTCAAAAAGAGCGCGAGATCCATCATAGCGAAAAGTTCCGTGAAGGCGGGGCTTCTGTCGGCCATATCCCAGAGCAAGACACTGGACACCGCACTCATCACGGCGGTGAACCTTCAGATGATAAAGGACATAATATTCCTCTACGGATTCCGTCCCACGGACGCGAGGCTCGTGAGGATATTCGGCGCGGTCATGGCGGACGCCCTGGTAGCGTACGGGCTCGGGAGCATAAACATTGGGAAGGGAGTCGCGAAGACCGTCGGCGAGGCGGCGAAAGGAATTCCCGTGCTCGGACAGGCTCTCTCTATACTCGTGGACAGTTCGGTGCAGGGGCTCGTCAACGGCACGCTCACGGCCGTCATAGGGTTCCAGACCATAAGATACCTCAACTACGAGTACAAGCTCCAGAACATTCTGGACGGCGTGGTGCTGGTGGAAGAAGGGGAAGAGAAGGAGATATTCGAGGAGCTCGAGGACACGCTGAAAAAGGCCGGAAAGAAGAAATCCACGGCGACGGTGTGAGATATTTAGCGAAATACCTTGAAAATTTTTTAAAATATGTTAAACTAGAGGAAAGAAAAGGAAGGAGTCATTTAAATTGCGGAGGTGTTTTATGAGAAGATTTTTAAATCCCCCCATAGACAATTTCACAAGATATATAAATGAAAAAATTTTTGTTGATAAGAGCGGAATTATAGACTATACAAACAGTGTCATTGATTCCCTGGACGCTTTTATCTGTGTAAGTCGACCGAGAAGATTCGGGAAATCGGTTGTCGCAAATATGCTCGTTGCTTACTATGAGTCCGGATGTAAATCTAAAACGCTGTTTAAACACTTGGCCATATCGAAAACCAAATTGTTTAAGAAACATCTTAATAAGTATAACGTCATATATATCGATATGGCGGATTATTTTAAATCGGATATAGAGGTGTCCGCCGGGCTTGAAAAACTGAAAGACGAACTTGTTGACGAATTTAATAAAGAATACACCGATAGGTCTTTTGACAAAGACAAGATGGTATCCATGTTTAATGAGATATATGAGAGAACTAACAGAAAGTTTGTTTTTGTAATTGACGAATGGGATTGTCCGTTTAGACGCAGAGTAGGAGATGTCAAAGGGCAAAAAAAATATTTGGAATTTCTTAATGAACTGCTGAAAGAAAAAAATTATGTTGCCTTGGCCTACATGACCGGAATACTTCCCATAAAGAAAACGGGCGATGAATCATCGCTTAACATGTTCAGCGAGAAGACAATTATAAATGCGTCTCCCCTGCAGGAGTATTTCGGATTCACGGAGTCGGAAGTCAAGAGTCTGTGTGAAAAATTCGGTTGTTCATATGAAGGTGTCAGGTTTTGGTATGACGGATACACCGTGAACGGAATACAACTTTACAATCCTAGGTCCGTTGTGGAGGCAATCAAATCGGGTGTATTAGAGAACTACTGGACTCAGACACAGACTTTTGAGGCGTTACAAAGCTATATAGGTGCGAATTTATTTGGTATTCACGATGCAATAACCACTTTGCTTTCCGGGGAGCATATAAAAATTGATACAACAAAGTTCAAAAACGATATGGTCACTTTTAAATCCGGGGACGACATTCTTACGCTTCTCGTCCATTTGGGATATTTGACCTATGATATTGAGACAAAGAAGGTTGGCATACCGAATCATGAGATTTATTCCGAGTTTATGTCCGTTATAACCGATATGGGTTGGGAGGATACCGTGAGGCAGATTGAAATCTCGGAAAAAGCCATGGGGGGCAATTCTTGCGAAGGATGAGAAAACCGTTGCTGAAATTGTTGCGGCCGTGCACAGGCAGAAGCCCGTTCTTAATGGAAACAAAGAGACGACTTTGTACGAGGTCGTGAACGATGCATTCTTTACCGCTAGAAATTACTATAGTTTGGTTCCTGAAATGCCGGCAGGCGGAGGATTTATCGATATATTGTTTATCCCGAATCGTAATACATCGAGACCGATGATGGTAGTTGAACTTAAGAGTAATAGTGTCGACACCGAAAAGACCGCGCTGAAACAGATTAAGGACAATCATTATACGGAGGCTCTTTCCGGATACAAGGGTAAGATTTTGCTTGTCGGAATAAGTTATAAAACGGAGAGAGAAGAGCATACATGTGTCATAGAAGAGGTGGAGAAGAATTAACGATATCTCTTTAGCTGAGTATGGTACATTCCATGGAACGATATTCTGATGGTAAAAATCCGGGCCATGGTCAAGCCATTGACCATACTCCCGGACTTCTTTTGTGGTCTACCTGTGCGGATTCGAACCGCAGATCTTCAGAGTCGGAGTCTGATGTGTTATCCAGCTACACTACAGGTAGATATCGGAAACATTATAATACCGACAAAACCAATTGGCAACCTGTTGATTGACGAAAATGTATAATTGAGACATCTATAATGGGAAGATATTTTAACCCGGGGAACGAAAATTTTCGGAAACATACAGACGGGGATATATATGTCGACGTCCTAGGATATATGAACCAATGTACGAAATGGGAGAGTCTTTCTCGGATTTTGGACGGACTGTATTCCGAGCTCGTCTAGGAAATAGAAGAGGAATATCCCGATATCGTGCCGGGCAGATACGACACGTTCCCGGACTATCTCGACACCGTTTACAAAAAGACGGGGGTTCCCTTTGTGTTCATCCTGGACGAGTGGGACGCGCCCGTACGCGGAACAAAATTTGGCGTTGAGGAGCAGAAGGAATACTTGGGTCATCTCACCGCTTTGTTCAAGGGTAATGCGTATGCGGCCCTGGTGTACATGACCGGAGTTCTTCCCATAGTAAAGCACGGCAGCCACTCGGAGCTGAACATGTTCACAGAGATTTCCATGGTGAACGCCCATGGCTTGCGCGACTACACTGGATTCACGAAAGAGGATGTCATGCGTCTTTGCGAGGAGCGCGGGAAGCCGTTCGAGAAGGTCAGAAGCCGGTGCGCCGGGTATACCGTGGACGGAATCGTTTTGTACAGCCCGGGGTCGGTGGTATGCGTCGTGCGGTCACTCGGCGAAGGGACGGACGGCTTTGGGACGTCCGATGACATGTTTGAGGTTTTGGAACCATACATCGGTGTGAACGCACGTTATGTTCGTGACGTCCTGTCCTACCTCGTCGCGGGGAAGTCCGTCAAAGTCAATGTCAGCGGATTTTCGGGCAACGCCGGACCATTCATGTTTGACGACAACTTTCTGACCCTTCTCATTCATTTGGGGTATCTGACGTACAACAGAAACACAAAGAGGGCCAGGGCGTCTGACCGGGAAATGAAGGGCAGACTCAAAGGGTTGATAAACAAAATCGCCGGATGACGGCGGAATCGGGTATGTCCCGTTTGTGACATTCAGGGAGGATTTTCTGTGGAAAAGAAATTCGCGCATCTCGCGGCGCACGACGACGACACGGACACAAGGGGGCTCGCCGAGCGCAGCGTCGAGTTGTATAAACACGGGGACGAGGTCAGGGCTCCCTTCGTGAGGGACAGCCACAGAATCCTGCACTCCAACGCCTACAGACGTCTCAAACATAAGACACAGGTGTTTTTCAACATAGACAACGACCATGTCTGCACGCGTATGGAGCACGTCGCGCACGTGCAGTCGGTGAGTGACACCATAGCCTCGTGTCTCGGGCTCAACACGGACCTCACCAGGGCCATCTCAATGGGGCACGATCTGGGACATGCCCCTTTCGGACACGAGGGCGAGCACGTCCTTTCGGCTCTTTCGGAAAAATATCTTGGGACGCCGTTCTGGCACGAGAGGAACAGTTTGAGGTTCGTGGACCACGTCGAGCTTCTGGCAGACGACAAGGGCATATTCCGCGGGCTGGACCTCACATACGCCGTGAGGGACGGGATTATTTCGCACTGCGGGGAGAGGGACGACAAATCCTACAAACCCAGGGAGGAGAAAATAGACCTCGAGAAGGAGTTTCTGAAGGTCGGTCAGTATGAGCCATACACCTGGGAAGGCTGTATTGTGAAGATATCCGACAGAATCGCCTACGTCGGACGCGACATAGAGGATGCGCTGTCCCTCGGATTTTTGGACGAGAAGAAAAAGAAAATGCTTTCCGACAGGCTCGGCGAGACGCTCACCACGACGTCCATAATGCGGGTTCTCATTGAGGACATCTGCCGTACCAGCACACCGGAGCACGGGATAGGCTTCAGCGACAGGGGTTCCGAGATGCTCAACGCCATAAAAGATTTCAACTACACATATATCTATCTCGACGAAAGGATGGATCATATATCGAAGTACTGCGAACTTGTGCTCAGTGAACTTTTCGACACATTTGACCGCATATATGACGGGGGAAACACTATTGAAGCTCTCCTGAAGTCGCATTACGGATACATCGCACCGCCCTTCGCGGAGTATCTCGCGAGATACTGTTTTCCCGACATAGTGCCGGCCGATTTGCTGAATGGCCGTGTGTACGACAACGAAAAGATATACGGCGGGCTCGGGGACGTTCGCACGTACCGACAGGCCATAATAGACTATCTTTCCGGAATGACGGACAGGTTTTCGGTCGAATCGTTCGACTCGCTTCTTCGTTACTGACCGGCTGGCGTCCGGCTTCCGGGCGGAAAACACGAAACAATCGCAAAAAAACATCTTGACAAGTTTTAAGGTCGGTTATATAATGACTTTACGACAACTGTCGAAAAAAACTGACTAAAACCTTTGCGTTTCCGTCGAAGCGCAGTATGACAGGGGATTCAACATGATTACAGCATTATTGTCGTCGTGGAGCGATTTTTGGGACGATGCAGGAGAATATCTCACGAGAGAGTGGGGCGGCCTAACCTACTGGATGTGGTTCACAATCGCTATTCTCGTCGTGGTCGCGGTGATTCTCATCGCCGTGTTCGCCGCAAAGGGAAGCAAGAAACGTAAGCTGGCCGAGGAAGATGTTGCCCAGGCGGAAGAGGAGTTCGTTCCGGAGGAAACTCAGCCCGAGCCCGAAGAAATCCCGTACGTCTACGACAGCGTTCCGGCATATGAAGCCGAGCCTGAACCTGAACCCGAAACCGTGCCCGAACCCGTTTACGAACAGGAACCCGAGTATGAGCCCGAGCCCGCGTACGAACCCGAACCGAAACCCGTCGAAGACGAACGTTCCTGGTACACGAGCTACGTTGACGAGAGCATTTCCGGGGAAGAGGAAGTTCCGGCGGACGAATACGTTCCCCCCGTCGAAGAGAAGCCCGCTTCCGTCGAAGAAGATGCGTCCGTGCGCGTCTACGTGCAGACGGAGTATGAGCAGAAGCCCGTCGTAGAAAGGACCCGCGAGACATACTATGAGACCCCGAGAGTCACCGAGAAGGTTTACCACGTCTCCAAGAGACGTCTGGACGGCAAGTGGCAGGTCAAGGCCTCCAAGAGCACCAAGGTTATAAGGCTTTTCGATAAATACCGCGACGCCATAGAGTACGCCAAGAAACTCGCCATAAACCAGGGCACGAGAGTCATAATACACAAGGCGGACGGGACGTTCAGCAAAATCTCGTTCGACAGCAGACAGTGATATTAATAAAGTGATATAAAGTATGAAAAAACAGGATAGCGCTCCGTGACGGAGCGCTTTATGTTTTTTGCGTTTTTAGCCATGGCTGTACGGAGAGGGACGTATCCTTAGAACAGTGATTCCCGGTATTGTTTTTTCTGCTTTGTACTGTATAATTGATAGAAAAGAGAAGTCGCCATGAGCAAATTTCTGAACCCCGGAAACGAAAAATTTCAGATATCGTTAAATTCCAAGATTTACGTTGATTAAACCGGACTCATAGAATATACTAACGAGTTGATTTCGACGGAACAGCGCTTTTTATGTGTGTCATGGCCCAGAAGGTATGGTAATCCATGGCCGCGAATATGCTAGAAGCTTATTATTGCCGTGTATGCGATTCGCATGCCCAGTTTGACGGACTCGCAGGGGACTGGTACGACGGATACATCGTGGAGAACACACCGGAGGATCTGCATATTTACAACTCGAACTCCGTCGTGAGTTCCCTCCTGGAAGACAAGCTGGAAAATACGAAGATCTGAAACAGTACATACAGACGGACATCGGAGGTCTACATGACGTTCTTATCAAACTCATAGGCGGGAAAGAGTACGATCTCAAGACGGAATCCTTTTCAAACGACATCGTTACAACGGACAAGCTCAGCTCCTCTTTTGATTTTTTTCCGTCAAAATCGTTTGAAATCGGGTTAAACTCGTTATATCATATATGCGTAAACAATACGCTTAAGGAGTTTCTACATTATGACTAAAATAGACATTTTTTCCGGATTCCTGGGAGCCGGCAAGACCACGCTCATCAAAAAACTCATAAAGGAAGCCTACAAAGGCGAGCAGGTCGTTCTCATCGAGAACGAGTTCGGCGAGATAGGCATTGACGGCGGATTTCTGGCGGATGCCGGTATAAAAATCAACGAGCTCAACTCGGGCTGCATCTGCTGCTCGCTTGTCGGCGACTTCGCCAAGGCGCTCAAGCAGGTAAAAAGTGAGTATTCGCCCGACAGAATAGTCATAGAGCCCTCCGGGGTGGGTAAGCTTTCCGACGTCATCCGCGCAGTGGAAAGAGCAGAGCTCGAGGACTGCGAGATATCCGGGCTCACGACAGTCGTGGACGCCAACAAGTGCAAACTCTACATGAAGAATTTCGGGGAGTTTTTTTGCGACCAGGTGGAGACCGCGGCGTGTATAGTGTTCAGCCACGCCGACACTGCGCCCGAGACGAAGCTCGCCGAGGCCGTGAAGCTCGTAAGGGAGCACAACGGCAAGGCCACGACAATAACCACCCCGCTGGACGAGATAGACGGGAAAGAAATAATGGCTGCGATAGAGCACAGGGACACGCTTTCGGAGGCCCTCGCCCAGTTCGAGGAGGAACACAGAAAGGAAAGCGAGGAGCACCATCATCACGATGACGACGACGATGACGACGAGTGCTGCGGCCACGACCACGAACATCATCACCATCACCACCATGACGGGGAAGATGAGGACGAGGACGACGATGAGAACGAACATCATCACGACCATGACCACGAGCATCACCACCACCATCATGCGGACGAGGTGTTCACGAGCTGGGGCGTGGAGACGGGGAAGAAATATTCCGCTGAAGAGATCGAAAAGATTCTCACCGCCTTCGACGGGAGCGAGAAATACGGCGTCATACTGAGGGCGAAGGGAATTGTCCCCTCACCGGACGGCAGGTGGCTCCATTTCGACTACATCCCCGGGGAGACGGACATCCGCGAGGGCGCCGCGGCATACACCGGGAGGGTGTGCGTGATAGGCAGCAACATAGACGAGAAGGCGATTGAGGAGCTTTTGGGCGTCGGGTGACCGGAGGTGTGCATGCCTAAAAAAAGAGATGTGGAAGTTCTTATGATTCTGGGCTTTCTGGAATCCGGCAAGACGACTTTTTTGCAGGAGACCATGGAGGACCCCAGGACCGACGACGGCGGACGCACGCTCCTTCTCGTATGCGAGGAGGGGGAGACGGAGTACAATCCCGGAAAGTTCGCGGTGAAAAACCTCGACACCAGGACCCTTTCCGACAAGGAGGGGCTCACCGAGCAGTATCTCACCGCGCTCGATAAAGAGTGTCAGCCCACGCAGGTGTACGTCGAGTACAACGGGATGTGGGAGCTCCAGAAGTTCTTCGAGGCGATGCCGGAGAACTGGATGATAGTCAGCGCGATAGTCTTTTTCGATGCGTCCACGTTCCTTTCGTACAACGCCAACATGAGACAGCTCGTTTACGACAAGATTTCCCTGTCGCAGATAGTCGTCCTAAACAGGTTCAAAAATGAGTACGACAGGCTGGAGTACCACAAGGTCCTCCGCGCCGTGTCGAGGCGCATGGACATAATATACGAGGACGAGAGCGGGAAGACCGAGAGGGACGACATAGAGGATCCGCTCCCCTACGACATCACCGCGCCCGTCATAGAGATAGAGGACAGGGACTACGCGTACTTTTACAGGGACGCCGTGGAGAATCCCGGCAACTACGACGGCAGGACGGTCAAGCTCACCGCCATGGCGGAGGTGAAAAAGGGCTTCCCGCAGGGGATGATCCTCGTCGGAAGGCACATCATGAACTGCTGCGCCGCGGACATTGCGTACAACCCGTTCGCGCTCAAGGGAAAATCCCTCGGAGACATAAAGGCCCGGGACTGGCTCAAGGTTACGGCAAAGGTCTCTTACGGGACGTGCCCCCTGTACCGGGGCGACGGACCCATGTTCACGGCCGTGGAGATAACCCCCGCGAGTGAGCCGGAGGAAGTGGTCGCGACCTTCTACTGAAAAAAACTGAATCTTCTCCGCCGTGCCGAATCTTAAGGCGCGGCGGTTTTTTGCGTGTAAAAAAAAAGAAATTTTTCTGCGCATGTACCGATATTTGTGAGTTTTTAACATTTTTTTTGTGTTTTGCAGTACAAATTCACAAAACGTTTCGCGGGGAATCAATATCTTGTGGGCTTTGCCTTTCCGGACACCCAGCCGTCCCGGCGGGAAGAGCGTACAATGGATATGCTCTATTTTTAATTCATTAAACAAACGAAAATTTTGTGAAATTTTCGCGTTCATTTGTTTGACACGGCAAAATCCCCTATATATAATAGACATTGTGTGTCTTTGAACGTGTGTATGGGCTGATGCGTGAAGTTACTTTAAACCGCTTAAAACTTCGGGCGGAAGATAATTTACGCGGACAAATGTGGGGACGCCGATTCCTGCGACTAACCGTGGCCCGCGAACAAGGCAGTTCAATGCCTTTTTTGTTGCCGGAGCCGCGATACACACGGTTAAGTTGATAGAGCGCGAAACTGTTAGGACAAAGGGAGTTTTCAAAATGGCAAGTCAGAAGATAAGAATTAGGCTTTCCGCCTACGATCACGAGCTCGTGGACCTCGCCGCGTCGAGGATTGTCGAGACGATGAAAAAGAGCGGCGCACAGATATCGGGGCCCATCCCCCTTCCCACGCACCGCGAGGTCGTCACCATCCTCCGTTCGCCTCACAAGCACAAGGATTCCAGAGAGCAGTTCGAGCAGAGGACCTACAAAAGAATCATAGACATCTACACGCCCAACGCGAGGCTTCTGGACACCGTCCATCTTCCCGCCGGCGTGGACATAAAAATCAAGCTGTAACAAGCCGGAAAGATACTCTATGCGACCGGCGAGAGGGAGTAAGGTATCTATAACAACACATCAGGAGGAACTTTATCGTGAATAAAGCAATCATCGGACGCAAAGTCGGTATGACGCAGGTTTTCACCCCGGACGGGAAGGTAATCCCCGTGACGGTGGTCGAGGCCGGCCCCTGCCCCGTCGTTCAGATAAAGACCGTGGAAAAGGACGGCTACTCCGCCGTCAAGCTCGGTTTTCAGGAGACGACGGAAAAGAAGCTGAACAAACCCGACTACGGGCAGTTCAAAAAAGCCGGAGTCACCCCCTGCAGGGTTCTCAGAGAGTTCAAGCTCGACGGGGCCGACGGCTACAGCGTGGGCGACGTCGTAAAGGCGGACGTCTTCAAGGAACAGGACAGGGTCGACGTCCACGGCGTGAGCAAGGGCCACGGATTTTCCGGAGTCATAAAGAGATGGAACCAGAGAAGGCTCAAGATGTCGCACGGCGTCAGCGCCGTACACAGGGAGCCCGGATCCATGGGAGCGAACAGCTCGCCCTCCAGGGTGTTTAAGAACAAGCGTCTCCCCGGACATTACGGATGCGAAAAGACGACCGTCCTCAACCTCGAGGTCGTGAGGGTGGACGCGGACAGGAACTTCCTTCTCATAAAAGGCGGTCTCCCCGGTCCCGACGGCTCCGTCGTGACCATCACCGACACGGTGAAGGTTCACAAAAAAAAGGAAAAATAGGAGGTCTAGACAATGCCCAGCGTTAAAGTATACAGAATGGACGGCACGGAGTCCGGCACTATCGACCTCAGCGAGAAGGTTTTCGGCGTCGAGTACAACGAGGCCCTCATCCACCAGGCGGTCGTCACCAGACTCGCCAACGAGAGACAGGGGACCAAGGGTACTCTCACGAGATCGGAAGTCCGCGGCGGCGGAAGGAAGCCCTGGAGACAGAAAGGCACCGGCAGGGCCCGTCAGGGATCCATACGCGCTCCCCAGTGGACGAAGGGCGGCGTGGTTTTCGCCCCCAAGTCGAGGGACTACTCCAAGGACATGAACAAGAAGGCCAAAAGAGGCGCGCTTCTTTCCGCGCTTTCCAAGAAGGTGTCCGACGGACAGCTTCTGGTCGTGGAGGAGTTCGCGGTCGAGAACGGCAAGACGAAGGAGATGGTGGCGTTCAAAAACGCGCTCGGCCTCGACAAGAAGGCGCTCCTCGTCATGGACAACAACGACGAGAAGGTAATCCTCGCGACGAGGAACATAAAAAGTCTGCAGACGCTCCCCGTACAGCAGATTTCTACGTACGAGGTCGTGTCGAGCGACAAGGTCATCCTGACGCGTGAGGCGGTCAAAATGCTCGAGGAGGTCTACGGAGAGTAATGAAGGCACAGGACATTATTTTGAAACCCCTCCTCACCGAGAAAGGGTACGACGGCATCACCGACAAGAGATACACATTCATTGTCGCAAAGAACGCCAACAAGATTCAGATAAAGCAGGCCGTGGAGGAGCTTTTCTCCGTGCAGGTCAAGAGCGTGAACACGCTCGTATACAAAGGTAAGCCCAAGCGCCAGGGAAGGTCCATGGGATACACGTCCGAATACAAAAAGGCGGTCGTCCAGCTCAGGGACGAGTCGAAGCCCATCGAGTTCTTCAACTCGCTGTCTTAAAAGGAGGCATCATGGCAATCAAAAGATATAACCCCACGTCGCCCGCACGCCGTCTCATGACGGTCAGCGCGTGTGACGATCTGGACGGCGATCAGACGCCGGTGAAGAGTCTGACGCACGACCTCAGGAAACAGGCCGGAAGGAACAACCAGGGCAAAATTTCCGTCCGTCACCGCGGCGGCGGATGCAAGAGAAGTTACAGAATCATAGACTTCAAGCGCAACAAGGACGGAATCCCCGCAACGGTCAAGGCCATCCAGTACGATCCCAACCGTTCGGCGAGAATAGCACTTCTCTGCTACGAGGACGGAGAGAAGAGATACATCCTCGCTCCCCTCGGGCTCAAAGTCGGCGACAAGGTCGTCTCCGGCAAGGGCGCCGACATAAAGGCGGGAAACACCCTCGAGCTCGCGGACATCCCCGTGGGCACCGTGGTCCACGCGATAGAGATGCAGCCCGGCAAGGGTGCGCAAATAGCGAGGGCCGCCGGGATGAGCGCGCAGATAATGGCCAAGGAAGGCGCGTACGCCACGATAAGGATGCCGTCCGGCGAGATGAGATACATAAACCTCAAGTGCAGGGCGACCGTGGGACAGGTCGGAAACCTCGACCACGAGATAATCCGCGTGGGCAAGGCGGGCAAGTCGAGATACCTCGGCATACGCCCCACCGTCAGAGGTTCTGCGATGAACCCCAACGACCACCCTCACGGCGGCGGCGAAGGGAAACACCCCATAGGGCATCCCGGACCCCAGACTCCCTGGGGAAGACCCGCGCTCGGTTACAAGACCAGAAAGAAGAAGAATCCCACTTCCAAGTTCATTGTGAAGAGGATAAACTGACGGAGGAAGAAGACAGATGTCGAGAAGCGTTAAGAAAGGCCCTTACTGCGAAGAGCGCCTGATGTCGAGAATAGTCAAGATGAACGAGACGGGCGAGAAGAAGGTCATAAAGACATGGTCGCGCGCGTCCACGATATTCCCCGTCATGGTCGGACACACGATAGCCGTATACGACGGCAAAAAGCACGTCCCCGTGTACATCACGGAAGACATGGTGGGCTGCAAGCTCGGCGAGTTCTCCCCCACGAGAACGTTCAAAGGTCATGCGGCGAAGACAGCGAAAGGCAAGAGATAAGGGAGTAAGTCATGGCAAAGAACACCAGAGAAAAAGCTGAGGCCAGGGAAGAGAAGAGAGACACCCGTCCCAGAGCGGTCGCGAGATACGTCAGAGTTTCCCCCTACAAGGTAAGGACGGTCGTGGACCTCATAAGGGGTAAAAGCGTGGAAGAGGCGGAAGGCATCCTCACGTACTGCAACAAGATGTGCGCCGCCGACGTCAAGAAGGTTCTCCTTTCCGCCGCGGCGAACGCCGAGAACAACCTCGGAATGGACAGAGCCGACCTCATCGTGGCCGAGACGTATGTGGACGCCGGGCCGCAGATGAAGAGGATCCGTCCCGTTTCCAAGGGCAGGGCGCACGCGATTCTCAAGAGGTCGTGTCACATAACCGTCATCCTCGACGTCGCCAAAAGGGCGTGATACAAAAGGTGTAAGGAGAAAAGAACATGGGACAAAAAGTTAATCCTCACGGTTACAGAGTCGGAGTCACGAAACCCTGGTCCACGCAGTGGTACGCAGAAGGCCCGGATTTCGCCAAATTCATCAAGGAAGACTACGACATTCGCACCTTTATTAAAAAGAAGTATTACGAGGCGGCGATAAGCAGCATAACGATAGTCAGGGCCGCGAACAAGGTCGAGGTCGGAATATCCACCGGACGCCCCGGCGTGCTCATCGGCAAGGGCGGATCCGAGATAGACGTCATAAAAAACGACCTCAAGAAAATCACGAACGGAAAAACCATAATCGTTAACGTCAAGAAGATAGACAAGGTCGATCAGGATGCGCAGCTCGTCGCCGAGGCGGTCGCCGCCCAGCTCGAAAAGCGTGTGTCTTACAGAAGGGCCATGAAGGCTCAGCTGTCCAAGGTATCCAAGAGTGGCGTGAAGGGCGTCAAGATCATGGTCAAAGGCCGTCTCGACGGACGTGAGATCTCCGGCAAGGAGGCCTATCACGAGGGGTCGATCCCCCTTCAGACCATCCGTGCGGACATAGACTACGGTTTCGCGGAAGCGCACACCACGTTCGGCGTGCTTGGCGTGAAGGTCTGGATTTACAAGGGCGAGATACTTCAGAGGGACGGAAAGAAACTTATGATTTCCGACGGAGGCGAAGAGTAGAATCATGTTAATGCCTAAAAGAGTAAAAAGAAGAATGGTTCACCGCGGCAGAATGAAGGGCACCGCCCACCGCGGAAACAAGGTAGCGTACGGCGATTACGGGCTTGTGGCTCTCGAGTGTTCGTGGGTCACGTCCAGGCAGATAGAGGCCGCGCGTATCGCGATGACGAGATACGTCAAGCGTGGCGGCAAGGTGTGGATAGACATATTCCCCAATAAGCCCATAACGAAGAAACCCGCAGAGACCCGCATGGGCTCCGGAAAGGGTTCCGTGGACTACTGGGTGGCCGTCGTGAAGCCCGGCAGGGTCATGTTCGAGATGGCGGGCGTCACCGAAGAACAGGCCCGTGAGGCAATGCGTCTCGCGTCGCACAAACTCCCCATAAAGTGCAAGTTTGTCAAGAAAGGCGAGGAGGGCGTAACAGACTAATGAAAGCGAAAGAGATAGTAAACTTAAGCGACGAGCAACTGCAGGTCACGCTCGACGAGCTTAAGACTGAGCTGTTCAATCTGCGCTTCCGTCATGCGAGCGGACAGCTTGACAACCCTATGCGCATAAACCTCGTGAAGAAGGACATCGCGAGGGTGAACACGGTAATCCGTTCCAGGCAGAACAGGGCATAAGGAGAGAACATGGCAGAGAGAACGACTCAGAGGAAGGAAAGAGTGGGAATTGTCGTATCCGACAAGATGGACAAAACGGTGGTAGTCGCCGTGACGATCCGTTCGCCCCATCCCATATATAAAAAGATAGTTAACAAGACGACGAGATTCAAGGCTCACGACGAGAACAACGAGTGCTCCGTGGGCGACAAGGTGAGGATCGTCGAGACGAGGCACCTTTCCAAGGACAAATACTGGAGAGTAGCCGAGATAATAGAGAAAGCCAAATAGTCGGTCAATTACGGATACGAACGCCGTAAAGGTTTGGGCGTTCCTCTGTCCGGGGCTGTGTAAGTGTTTAGCATAAATTCAGGAAGGCATCTTCCGAAAAAGCGAAAAGTACATTTAGGAGAATTTATATGATACAGGCTCAGACAAGGCTTAAAGTCGCCGACAACAGCGGTGCGAAGGAGCTTATGTGCATAAAGGTCCTCGGCGGATCGTTCCACAAGACCGGCAACATAGGCGACGTCATCGTGTGCTCCGTGAAGTCGGCAGCACCCGGCGGAGCGGTGAAAAAGAAGGAGATAGTCCGCGCCGTCATAGTCAGGACCAAGAAGGGCGTCAGAAGGAGCGACGGCACGTACATCCGTTTCGACGACAACGCGGCGGTCATAATAAACAATAACAAGGAACCCAGGGGCACCCGTATCTTTGGACCGATAGCGAGAGAGCTTCGTGAGAAGAACTACATGAAGATAATCTCGCTCGCACCCGAGGTGTTATAATTAGGAGACAGAAGATGAACGTAAAATTGAACGACACGGTACTTGTCGTGACCGGCAAATACGCGGGCAAGAAGGGCAAAGTTACGGCCACGAAGCCCAAGACCGGCAAGATAATCGTCGAGGGCGTCAACATCCAGAAGAAGACCCAGAAGGCCCGCAGGGGCAACGACATCTCCAGGATAATAGAGAGGGAAGGCCCCATCGACGCGTCCAACGTCATGGTCATCTGTCCCGAGTGCTCCGCCCCCGTGAGAGTGAAGTACGACGTCACGGGAGACAAGAAGGTCAGAGTCTGCAGAAAGTGCGGCGCCGTACTCGACAAGGCTTACGTGAAGAAGAACGCCAAGGACGCCGCGAAAGAGGCGAAACCCGAGAAACGTGTCAGAAAGAGAGCGAGAAAGGCGGAAGCCGGAGCGGCCGAGGCCGAAGTGAGCGAGACGGAAGAGATTGCCGGGGAAACTGAAGAGACCCCCGTCGAGGCGGAAGCCGAGAAGGAAGAGGAGTAAGGGAGGCACGACATGGCAGACAAGAAGAAACAGCAGTCAAAAAAGCCCGCCGTCAAGCAGATGGGCAAAGCCGTAAAACCCGTCGAGGCTCCCACCAAGGTTTCCACGGGCGTCAAGACGAAGGCCAACATAACCGAATCCCCCAACAGGGTGCAGGAAGCCTACAAGAATGAAGTCATCCCCGCACTCATGAAGCAGTTCGGATACAAGAACGTCATGCAGGTGCCCAAGCTTGAGAAAATAGTCATCAACACGGGGCTCGGCGACATAAAGGACAACGCTAAAGCCATACAGATGTCCATGAACGAGATAAAGCTCATTTCCGGACAGCAGCCCATTCTCACGAAGGCGAGAAAGTCGGTGGCGAACTTCAAACTTCGTGAAGGCATGACGGTCGGAATAAAGGTGACTCTCCGCGGGAAGAGGATGTATGAGTTTTACGACAAGCTCATATCCCTCGCGCTTCCGAGAGTGAGGGACTTCAGGGGGCTCAACCCCGACAGTTTCGACGGGATGGGCAACTATTCGATGGGACTCAAGGAACAGCTCGTGTTCACGGAGATCACATACGACCAGGTTGAGAAGGTTCGCGGCATGGACATAAGTTTCGTCACCACGGCGAAAAGTGACGAGGAAGGCAGAGAGCTTCTGAAGGCGCTCGGTATGCCCTTCAGAAAGTGAGGTGTGAGACATGGCAAAAAAGGCAATGGTAAACAAACAGCAAAGGCCCCCCAAGTATTCGACGCGTGCGTACACGAGGTGCAGCATCTGCGGTAGACCCCACGCGGTTCTCCGTAAGTACGGCGTCTGCCGTATCTGCTTCAGAAACCTCGCCTACAAAGGGGAGATCCCCGGTGTGAGAAAGGCAAGCTGGTAGGAGGAAAGAAGATGACTGATCCTATTGCAGATATGCTCACGCGCATCCGTAACGCGATTACGGCGAAAAAGGAGACGGTCGAAGTTCCCGTGTCGAACATGAAGAAGGCCATAGCCGACATCCTGCTCGAGGAAGGGTACGTCAAAAACGTCAAGTACGTCCAGGACGGCGTTTTCGGCACGATGATAATCACGCTCAAATACGTGGACGGGAAGAACGTCATAAGCGGGCTTTCCAGGGTGTCCAAACCCGGTCTCCGCATGTATTCCGGCGTCGAGAAAATGCCCAAGGTCCTCGGAGGTCTCGGAATCGCCATACTCTCCACGAACAAAGGGATAATGACCGACCGCAACGCCAGAAAGGTAAACGTGGGCGGTGAGGTTCTCTGCTACATTTGGTAAGGAGGGTGTGACATGGCGAAGATCGAGAAAGAGTCGAGAATCGGGAAGCTCCCCATCACCCTGCCCGCCGGCGTCACCGTCGAGTACAAAGACGGTGTCTGCACGGTGAAAGGCCCCAAGGGACAGCTTTCGCAACAGATTACCGGAAATATAGACATAAAAGTGGAAGGCAGCGAGTGCAAAGTCATAAGATGTGCCGACACGAGAGAGGACATGGCGCTCCACGGACTCTACCGCGCGCTCGTGAACAACATGGTCACGGGGGTCACGACGGGGTTCGAGAAGAAGCTCAAGATAGCCGGCATGGGCTGGAAGTCCGAGGCCGCGAATGGCAAACTCACGCTCCACGTGGGATATTCGCATCCCGTGGTGTTCGAGGCGCCCAAGGGCATATCCATCGTGTGCGAGACGCCCACGCTCATAAAGATATCCGGAATCGACAAGGCCGCGGTCGGACAGGTCGCCGCCGACATAAGGAAAGTCAGAAAGCCCGAGCCCTATCACGGATTCGGAATCTCGTACGAAGACGAGATCATCCAGCGCAAGGAAGGCAAGACGGGCGCCAAAGGCAAGAAGTAATTTCCGGACGAGCGGAAGCGTCCGCCGCGCGAATCTCGGCGCGGGGGTCTGCCCGGAAGAGAATATGCTTGTCTTAATCTTAAGGAGACACGAATGATAACGAAAATCGACAAGAACGAAGAGAGAAAGCACCGTCACGTTAGAGTGAGAAAGAAGATCTCGGGGACGGCCGAGACTCCCCGTTTCAGCGTTTACAGGTCATTGAACCACATATACGTGCAGCTGATCGACGACGACGAGGGAAAGACGCTGGCTTCCGCTTCCACGATGGACAAGGCTCTGAGGGCCGAGGTCGCCGGGAAGACCAAGACGGAAGCGGCCAAGATTGTCGGCAAAGCTGTCGCCGAGAGGGCCATTAAGAAGGGCATCGAGACGGCCGTGTTCGACAGGGGCGGATACCTTTACACCGGACGCGTTCAGGCTGTGGCGGACGGCGCCAGAGAAGCCGGACTTAAGTTCTAAGGAGTGAAAACTATGGAAGAAAAGAAAGACAGGCCCGCAAGAAAAGGCGCAAGACCTCCCCGCAACGAAGACGACGGACTGGTGAAGAAGCTCATACAGGTCAACAGAATCTCCAAAACGGTCAAAGGCGGCCGTAAAATGCGTTTCGCCGCTCTGATGGTCGTCGGGGACGGAAAGGGCCTCGTAGGATACGGGCTCGGCAAGAGCAAGGAAGTTCCGGAAGCCATAGACAAGGCCACGGCAAAGGCCAAGAAGAACATGATCAAGGTCAACCTCGCGGGGACGAGCATCCCCCACCAGGTAACCGGGGTGTACAGCAAGGGACGCGTGCTCCTCATCCCCGCTCAGGAAGGTACCGGCGTCATAGCCGGAGGTCCCGTCCGTGCCGTGATGGAGGCCGTCGGAATAACCGATATCCGCACGAAGTCCGTGGGCTCCACGAACCATATCAACTGCGTCAAGGCGGCGGTTCAGGGGTTGTCGCAACTCAAATCTCCGGAAGAGGTCGCCCGTCTTCGCGGAAAAGACGTCGAGGACCTGACCTAAAAAGGAGGCGAGAGATGCTTAAGGTAACATTGATAAAGAGCGTCGCCAACGAGAGGGAGACCATCAAGAAGACGGTCGAGGCTCTCGGGCTTCGCAAGATAAACTCCACGAAGGTGTTCGAGGACGTGCCCTCCGTGAGAGGCGCGCTCAAGAAAGTCGACTATCTCGTAAAAGTGGAAGAGGTGTGAAATGGCAGAGACAGAAGAAAACGACGTAATGAGAGTTGACACTCTGCACCCCGCGGACGGGTCTTCACACAGAACCAAAAGGGTCGGCAGAGGTATAGGCTCCGGACTCGGCAAGACGTCGGGCCGCGGGCACAAAGGACAGAAGGCACGTTCCGGCGGGCACGTACGTCCCGGATTCGAAGGCGGACAGATGCCTCTCGACAGGCGTGTCCCCAAGCGCGGATTCAACAACAAGTGGCGCGTCATATACATGACCATAAACGTCGGCCAGCTCGCCGAGGTTCCCGCCGGCACGGTGGTGGACTACGACTATGTGGTCGAGAACGGGCTTGCCAAGAAGGTTCCCGGAAACGTCGGACTCAAAGTCCTCGGAAACGGAGAGCTCAAGAACGCCATAACCGTGAAGGCGTCCAAGTTCACGGAAAAAGCCAAAGAAATAATCGAGAAGGCCGGCGGAAAGGCGGAAGTCATCCCCGGGAAAAAGAAGTTCATCAGAGCAAATCTCGAATACAAACTCACGCTCGACGAATATATGGAATCGCGCGGAGAAGGCGGCAGGCAGGACAACTAATTTGACCGTGTGCGTTTCCGCTTTGGAAACGCAAGCAGGAGAAAGGCAATGTTTGAAACAATAAAAAATTGTTTTAAGGACAAGGGAATACGAAAGAAGATATGGATAACGCTCCTTCTTCTCTTCATATTCAGACTGGGCTGCTATATTCCGGTACCCGGGATAATGTCGACGGAGTTCAGCGAGGCCATAACGGGCAACAGCTTTCTGAACCTCATGAGCTCCATAACGGGCGGATCGCTGGAAAACGCTACGCTCTTCGCACTCGGTATAAGTCCTTACATCAACGCGTCCATAATCATCCAGCTGCTCACGGTCGCGATCCCCGCGTTGGAGAGGTTGTCCAAAGAGGGCGAAGAAGGAAGAAAGAAGATAGCGACCATAACCCGTTGGGTGACGATAGTTCTCGCTCTCGCGCAGGCCATAGGCATCATAATCAACTACGGCGGACTTTGGGGTTCGGGGGACAATCTCGCGATAAAGCTCTCGTTCTTCGGTGAGTCTCTCTGGGGTGAGACGGCGGCTAAATGGGTTGCCGGGATATTCCTCTGCGCCGTTTACACGGCGGGTGCCATGCTCGTCATGTGGATAGGCGAGAGAATAACCGAGTACGGCGTGAGCAACGGCATATCCATGATCATATTCATAGGTATCCTTTCCACCGCCGGCACGACGCTTCTTTCCAAATTCATTGACGCGTTCACTGGCAGCCCCGCGGTTCTTTGGGAGATTTTCGGATTCATAATTCTGACCGTACTGGAGTTTGCGGCGATTGTCACAGTCGACCTTTCGGAACGAAACATTCCGGTGCAGTACGCGAAACAGGTAAAGGGACGGAAGATGTACGGAGGACAGTCGTCCAAGATCCCGATTAAGATATCGAGTTCCGGCGTCATGCCTCTGATCTTCGCCTTTGCGATAATCTCGTTTCCCTCGATGCTCGCGGGCCTCTTCTGGCCGGGTTCGAGATTCGACACGGGGTGCACGAACTGGTTCTCGGGTTCCTCCCCGTACTGGTACGGACAGCTCATCTACATGGTCACGCTGTGCATCCTGATATTCGCTTTCGCGTTCTTCTATTCGGGCATGCAGTTCAATCCTGACGACGTGGCCAAGACCATTCAGCAGAACGGCGGGTTCATACAGGGCATAAGGCCCGGGCGGCCGACCGCCGACTACCTGAGAAAGATCAACAACCGAATAACGCTCTTTGGGGCCATATACCTTACTTTGGTCGCTCTGATTCCATCGCTTTTGGGCATAATACTGACCGCCCTGGGAATGTCGGACGTAACGCTGTTGAGCGTTTGGTCGACGACGGGAATACTCATAGTCGTGTCCGTTGCCATGGAGCTTAACAAACAGCTTGAATCGCAGCTCATGATGAAGAACTACAAAGGGTTCCTGAAATAATAAACGACGGGGGAGAAAATATGAACATAGTGCTTTTGGGAGCACCCGGAGCCGGGAAGGGCACGCAGGCAAGCTTCATAAAGAGAAACTTCGGCCTCATCCACATCTCGACGGGCGACATATTCCGTGAAAATCTCAAAAACGGCACGGAGCTCGGCCTCATGGCGAAGAAGTACATGGACGCGGGGCAGCTCGTCCCCGACAGCGTCACGTGCGACCTCGTGAAAGACAGACTGCAGGCCGACGACGTCAAGAAACACGGCTGCATGCTCGACGGGTTCCCCCGCAACATATACCAGGCAGAAGAGCTCGAGAAGTTCTGCAAGGTGGACGCCTGCATAGACCTGGACGTCGCCGTGGACTGTCTCATGGACAGAATCTGCGGAAGGAGGGTCTGCTCCGCCTGCCGCGAGAATTACCACATAAGCACCCTCGACGGTGTCACAATCTGTCCCAAGTGCGGCGCGCCTCTCATTCAGAGGAACGACGACAACCCCGAGACGGTCACGGCGAGACTCGACACGTATTTCTCGCAGACCGCGTACCTTGAGAACTACTACAAGGACAAGGGTAAACTCGTTAAGATACCGTGCGGGGATCTTTCCCCGGACGAGGTATACCAGAAGATCAAGGCGTATCTTCTCGAGTTGGCATAAGATGGTATATCTCAAGACGCCGGAACAGATCGAGACCATGAGAAAAGTGTGCAAGATTGTGCACGATTCGATTGAGTACGCGGGGGAAAATCTCCGTGCCGGCATGACCACGAGAGAGCTCGACGCTCTCATCCACAAGTACATCGTCACGTGCGGGGCGAACCCCACGTGTCTCGGATACGAAGGCTATCCCGCCGCGTCGTGCATATCCGTGAACGAGGTCGTGGTCCACGGAATCCCCGGCGACAGGGTGATAAAGGACGGCGACATAGTCTCGGTGGACGTCTGTGCGGACAAGTACGGTTTCGTGGGAGACAGCGCGAGAACATTCCTCGTGGGTGACGTCTCCGAGGACAAAAAGAAACTCGTCAAGGTCGCGGAGGAGTGTTTTTGGAAGGCTCTGGAGGGACTCGGGCCCGGGACGCCGCTTTTCGACATAGGGGCCGCGGTGCAGGAACACGCGGAGGCCAACGGGTATTCCGTCGTGAGGGCTCTCACGGGGCACGGCATAGGCAGGGAAATGCACGAAGACCCCAACGTTCTGAACTACGGCAAGAGGGGCACCGGAATGAGGCTCCGCGCCGGGATGGTCATCTGCATAGAACCCATGATAAACATGGGGACGTACAAGGTGAACTTCGACAAGCGCGACGGCTGGACGGTAACGACGGCGGACGGAAAACCCTCGGCGCATTACGAGAACACCGTGGCGATAACCGAGGACGGCTACGACATCTTAACGCTTTGAGTATGAAAGTGAAAGAGCCGAAAAGAGGCGGGGTGTGTTACAGCCTGCAGGGGAGAGACAAGGGCCGCTGGTACGTGATCCTCAAAGTCGAACCCGGGTACGTCTTCGTGACGGACGGAAAGGCAGGGGGTGCGAAAAGCCCCAAAAAGAAAAACTTAAAACACGTGTATCTGACGCCACGCGAAGTCGAGCTGCCGGAAAGGGACGACAAGGTGCGCGACAACGAGATTCACAGGGCACTGAAAAACATACTTGAGACAAAAACGGAGGACGGCGAGTGTCAAAAAACGACGTAATAGAAGCCGAGGGCAAGGTCATAGAGTGTCTGCCGAACGCGATATTCAAGGTGCAGCTCTCCAACGGGCATGTAATCACGGCGTACATTTCGGGAAGACTTCGCATGAACTACATAAGAATCATCGAAGGTGACAACGTGAAGCTGGAAATGAGCCCGTATGATTTGACCAAAGGCAGAATAACGTGGCGTAGCAAGGGCTGACGATGCTTTAAGTTTTGAAAGGAGATATCATGAAAGTAAGACCTTCTGTAAAACCTATGTGCAATTACTGCAAAATCATCAAGAGACACGGGAAAGTCATGGTCATCTGTTCCAAGAACAAGAACCACAAACAGCGCCAGGGCTGATTCCGAACGTCTAGGGATGCGAAAAAAATTTCGTTTGGGCTCCGTCCGGACATTCCGGCGGACGGGGACCGAAGCGGTGGCATAGATTATCAAACATACATTTAATTAACGGAGGAAATAAATCGTATGGCACGTATTGCCGGTGTAGATTTACCCAGAGAAAAGAGAGTAGAAATCGGCCTTACCTATATATACGGCATAGGGCTGAAGACCTCGCAGCAGATTCTTGCGGCGACGGGCGTTAATCCCGATACGCGCGTCAAGGATCTCGACGAACAGCAGGTGTCCAAACTTCGTGAGTACATCGACCACAACCTAACCGTGGAAGGTGAACTCCGCACGAAGGTGTCCATGGACATCAAGAGACTGAGAGAAATCGGATGCTATCGCGGTATCCGCCATAGAAAAGGACTTCCCGTGCGCGGACAATCCACCAAGACAAATGCAAGGACGAGGAAGGGTCCCCGTCGTACCGTCGCCAAGAAGAAAGGCGCCAAGTAAGGTAAGGGAGGCAGCTTAAAGTGGCAGCTACAAAGAGAAGAACCGGAAAGAAGAAAATACTCAGAAAGGTTGACAGAGGCCAGGTCCATATCCACGCCAGTTTCAACAACACCATAGTCACCGTGACGGACGAAGACGGAAACGCGCTCACGCAGTGTTCCGCCGGTGCCCTGGGATTCCGCGGAAGCAGAAAGAGCACAGCGTTTGCCGCACAGCAGGCATGCGAGACGGCCGTGAAAGCCGCGCAGGAGTACGGAATTCGTTCGGCAGAGGTGTTTGTGAAAGGACCCGGACAGGGACGTGAGGCGGCCATTCGCGCGGTCGCGACGTGCGGTATCGAGATAACCACCATATCCGACGTCACGCCCATAGCGCACAACGGGTGCAGGCCTCCCAAACGCCGCAGAGTATAATCGGAGGGGAAAGATATGGCAACATACAGAGAAGCGAAATGCCGTCTTTGCAGAAGAGAAGGATGCAAGCTCTTTTTGAAGGGTGACAGATGTTACAGCTCTAAGTGCTCGTTCGACAGAAGGCCCACGCCTCCCGGACAGCACGGTGCCGGACGTAAGAAGGTTTCCGAATACGGCCAGCAGCTTCGTGAGAAACAAAAGGTCAAGAGAATCTACGGCGTGCAGGAGGGTCAGTTTCGCATCTATTACCGCAAGGCGGACAAGATGAAGGGTATAACCGGTGAAAACATGCTGTCTCTTCTCGAGAGAAGGCTCGACAACGTCATATACCGCATGGGCATAGGCGCAAGCAGGGCGCAGGCCCGTCAGCTCGTCAATCACGGGCACTTCACCGTGAACGGCAAACCCGTGAACATTCCGTCCTACATCGTTAAGGCGGGGGACATCATAGCAGTTAAAGAGAACAAAACCTCCAACAAATATTTTGAGGCGATTAAGACCATGAAGGTGGCAAACATGCCCAAGTGGCTGGAGTTTGACCCGGAAAAACTGACGGGAAAGGTTTTGGCGCTGCCTCAGAGAGACGACATCGACAGCCAGATTTCCGAACATATGATTGTCGAGCTCTACTCGAAGTAATCGTCTGACAAAAAAACTAAATAACTAAGATTTGGGAGGTAGAATATGATCGAAATGGATATGCCCAGACTCGACGTGGAAGAAAACGAGGACAAATCGTACGCGAAGGTCGTCGTGGAGCCTCTTGAAAAGGGATTCGGCCTTACGATAGGCAACTGCCTGAGAAGGATACTTCTGTCCGCGCTTCCCGGAGCCGCGGCTCAGGGAATCAGATTCATGGACGGAGACGTCAAGCATGAGTTTTCCGCCATCCCCGGAGTCAAAGAGGACGTGACGGAGATAATTCTCAACCTCAAGTCCCTGGCCATACGCACGGACGTGAACGAGAAGGACTACACGAAGATAGTCAATCTCTATAAGGAAGGGCCCTGCGAAGTGACTGCCGCGGACATCGCGCCGGACGCTGAGATAGAGATCATAAACAAAGATCAGCACATATGCTGGATAGACGCAGGCGGCAGGATAAACATGGACATTACCATAGGCCGCGGAAGAGGGTACAAGAGTGCCGACCACGCGAAGCGCGAGCTCGTCGATTACATCCCCATCGACTCCATATATACGCCGGTCAAAAAAGTGAACTACACCGTGGAGAGCACCAGGGTCGGACAGAACACCGATTACGAAAGGCTCATCCTCGAGGTGTCGACGAACGGAGCCTTCAGCGCAAGAGAAATCATATCGCTCGCCGCGAAGATAATGCAGGAGCACATAGACCTTTTCGTGGACCTTTCCGATTCCATGAAGGACATCGATGTGCTGGTCAAAACGGAAGGCGACAAGACGCAGAAGATGCTCAACAAGACCATCGAAGAGATGGGACTTTCCGTCCGTTCTTACAACTGCCTCATGCGTGCGGGCATCCACACGGTTGAGGATCTGACGAAGAAGACGGAAGAGGATATGATGAAATGCAGAAACCTCGGCAGGAAATCGCTCGACGAGGTGATACAGAAACTTCACATGTTGGGGCTTTCGCTCGCGACAAAGGAGGACTGAAAAAATGGGAAGACTCGGAATGCCTGCTAAACAGAGACAGGCAATGCTTAGAAATCAGGCGTCGGAGCTTTTGTGGTACGGTAAGATAAAGACCACCGTGTCCAGGGCCAAGGCCGTCCAGCGTTATGTGGAGAAAATAATCACGAAGGCCATCAAGGTGTACGACTCCAACATCGAATACGAGACCGTCAAGAAGGACTCTAAGGGCAGGGAGATAACCGTCAAGGCCATAAGGGATACCCCCGAGAAACTCGCGGTACGCCGCGCCATTATGGGGCAGCTTCGTGACCTTCAGGAGGTCAAGGCTTTCAACGAGAAGAAGCTCGACTATAAGAACCGTACGAAGGACATCCAGCACCCTCTCATGGAGAAACTCTTCAACGAGATTGCGCCCAAGTACGCACATCGCGCCGAGGAGACCGGCCAGGGCGGCGGATACACGAGGATTTATCTTCTCGGACCGAGAAGAGGAGATGCCGCGGAAGAGGCAATCATAGAGCTCGTATAACGAAAAAAAATCATCGCGGGGGTTAGAAATAACTCCCGTTTTGCTTGCCCATAAGTTGACACGTCGCGCTGTAAGTGGTAAGATTTGTCATAGAATTTTATTACAAATTGACGATTTGTCATATTTTTTGGAGAGAATATGAATGCACTTTTGGTCGTTACGCGTGATTTGCCGGAATGGCTCATGTATGACAGTATATCGCCTACGCGACAGCTCAATCTTCTTTATATAATACTCGATTCGATTTTCATTGTGGCACTCCTCGCGTTCTTCATATGGAAGAAACGCTACAGAACGCTCATATTCGCGCTCCTGGGCGGCGTCATCTACGTGATAGTGGACTACTGCGGATTCTATCTCGCGAGCCATTCAAGAGAAATTTACATATGGTCCGAGGAACTTATGGAATGGCAAGAGGCTTCCGGAGGACAGTATTTCTGGATTCTGTTCTGGATGTCCATGAGTTACGGGATAACGAACTTCGCGTTCATGTGGGTCTGCGTGACGAGGGACAAGCTGTGGAAGTACATATTGTTCTTCATTGTAGTGTGGTGGCTCATGATTCCGTCCATTTCGGAAATCGGTAGCGATGCAACGATATTGACGTATCGCTCCACGGGCGCATACCACAGCTGGATGGCCGTCGCACTGATAGTGTGCTACTTCGCACTCGCTGTTTATTTTGTCATCAAGAAGAAGCCAATACGAGAGATTCTGATACTTTTCGTGATAGGTTTCGCGGTGCAGTTCTGCTGGGAGTTCGCGATGCTCATCAACGGAATAAGGCCCATGAGCTGGGACGGAATGTCTTTAAAGACGCTATTGGTTGACTCCTTGATTGAGACCAACCTCGGAATGCCCGCAGTATGGGTAATCTTCATGGTTTGGGATCACTTCATGGACGAGGCCCTGAAGAGACGTCCCGGAAGGCTTCCCGTCGATTTGGAGGCGGAGCAGCTCGTCACCGAGATGAACGCCGACGGCAGCGTTACGATTGCTTCCGATGACACAGCCGCGGTTCTTTCTGATGATGCAGGAAACGATGGCGACGGACAGAACTGATAAGTCTTAAAATTATAGGAGCCTCGGATATACCGGGGCTTTTTGGTTGCTGTTTGCGGCTTGCTAAATGTCAGGATTTGGAGTATATTGGTATTGACCGAAGCGGTTCGGAGAAAAACTTTTAGGAGCGGGATATGAGATTTTTGATAGCGTCGGACATACACGGGTCCGCAAAGTACTGCAAACTCATGCTAGAGGCCTTCGAGAGGGAGAAAGCGGACAAGATTCTTCTTTTGGGCGACATACTGTATCACGGTCCCAGAAACGACCTTCCGGAGGGGCACGACCCCAAGAAAGTCGTGGAGCTTTTGGACGCCTATAATGACAAAATAATCTGCGTGCGCGGCAACTGCGACGCGGAGATCGACAGGGACGTTCTCACGTTCCCCATGTACAGCGACTACGCATACGTATACGCCGACGGACTCAACTTCGTGCTGTCCCACGGACACAGGGACGTGCCGCCCATGGGCCCCAAGGATATATACCTCACAGGTCACACGCACGTGCCTCTCAACGCCTACGGGGGGTTCTATCATCTCAACCCCGGGTCTGTCGCCCTTCCCAAGGAAGGCAGCGCGCACGGCTACATCCTTTACGCCGACGGGAAGTTCACGTTCAAGGACATGGAAGGCAATCCGTACGACGAGCTCACGGTAAAATAATATGATATAATCATATAAACAAAAGGAGCTTTGCCATGGGAATTTATCTGAATCCCGGAAACATCCTTTTTCGGAATCATGTCAGAAATAAAAATTACGTTGACAAGAGCGGTCTTATAGCATGTCTTAATGACTATATGACCAATGAAGACAAGAAATGTGTCTGTGTTTCACGTCCCAGACGATTCGGGAAATCCTACGCCGCCGACATGGTTACCGCCTATTATGGGCGTGGGTGTGACTCGCATACTCTTTTTGACGCGTCTGAAATTTCCAAAAGCCCTGATTATGAGACGCACATCAATAAGTATGACGTCGTCTATCTTGACGCCTCAAATTTTTTTCAACAAATGCGTCAGCAACAGGGACTGACGATTTCGCAGAGTGTGCTTAGGTTCATCGAGTTGTTGACCGATGAAATAATGGACGAATACCCCGATGTATCCAGAGGAAAAGAAGCTTTCAGCGCATATCTGGCGAAAGTGAGCACGTTTTCGGGTACATCGTTTGTTTTTGTGATAGACGAATGGGACGCCGTCTTCCGTATTTTTAAAGACGACGTCGAGGGACAGAGGGAGTATCTCGGATTTTTAAACTCGCTGTTCAAACAGCAAAGTTACGTTGCTCTCGCCTACATGACGGGAATTCTTCCAATAAAGAAATACGGGACGCATTCCGCTCTCAACATGTTCAAGGAAATCTCCATGACGAACGCCGATCCCTTGCAGGAATACATGGGCTTCACGGAAAAAGAGGTGAAGATTCTTTGTAAACGCGCAAAATGCGGAAGAAGGAAAAAGAACGGAATCAAAGAATGGTACAACGGATACACCGTGAACGGACTTCGCATATACAATCCTTATGCTGTGGGCGAGGCCATACGCTCGGCGGAACCTCTTCACGGATACTGGACAGCTACCGAGACGTATGAGGCGCTTGAGGTGTATATCTTGACGAACGCCTACGGAGTTCAGGACAGACTCGTCGACCTTCTCGCAGGTAAACCCGTCGAGGTCAAAACGGACAAATTCACGAACGACATGGTGACGTTCAGGAGCTGCGACGACGTTCTCACGCTTCTCATTCATCTCGGGTATCTCACGATGTTCGTAGATGGCGATAAGAAGTATGTCCGCATCCCCAACCGTGAGATAAGGGAGCAGTTTGTCACGACCATGGTGTCGGACGGTTTCGGCAATTTTGACGAGGCGAGAAAAGATTCGGAGAAAGTCTTCCGGGCGACGCTTGACGGTGACGCGGAGACGGTCGCGAAATACGTGCAGATAATTCACCGCAGACGGGCCTCCGGCAGGGAATACCATTACGAGCTCTCGCTGAAATACTGTGTGGAGTTCGCATATCTCGCCGCGGAAGATTTATACAACGTGGTACCCGAGATGCCGGCGGGCGACGGGTTCGCGGACGTCGGATACATACCCGTAAACGGGCTTAACACAAAGTATCCGCCCATGATAATCGAGCTTAAGGTGAATAAATCCGCGGAAGGCGCCTTGAAACAGGCTTTAGACAAGATGTATCAGCAATTCCTTTCCGCCTATCACGGACCCGTCATAGTCGTCGGCATAAATTACGATGAAAAGACAAAAGAGCACACCTGCGAGATAAAAAAAGTCCCGGTGTAGTTTCCGGGGGAAAGACGAGGCCGGATTGCACCGTTCGGCTTTTCCCATGTCCGTCGAAATTATATGATATAATTTTAATCACTAAAACAGGGGCATCTTCTTTTTTCGGAAGGTGTCCCTTTTATGTCGTCTATGGCCTTCTGGTTTAGTCCGCGGTGGTTTTGAGAAAATCGTGCGTCGCGCTTATGAAATAGTCTTTGTTCCAGGCGTCGAGCTCGTGTTCGGACCGGATGAAGGGTCTCACGTCGTCTTTCGCCGTATTAAAGCGTATCTCGTTAAATTTCCTGTCGAGAAGCTCCGTAAGCGAGTCTTTCGTAAGTGTCATGTCGCCGTTTATGTGGCCTGACGCGCGCAGACTGTTTTCCAGAAGTTCCGTGTTCACGAGCGTTCCGCGGGACAAAAGGAAGATGTAGTCATATAGGTCTCTTCCCTTGTCGTGGTTTTGGTACCTCTTGAGAGCACCTGTGTCGTCGTCGCCGGTGGACCTTGTCAGTACCGCGGCGATTTTTGTGGCAAAAAGGGACGGCGCGTCAAGTATGCGAACGGCGTATATTTCGGGCAGAGGATTTCGTTTCAGCTCGTATCCTGCGCCGGTCGGTGGCTTGACGTTGATTTCGAGCTTGACCCTGATTCTTTCGTTGGCCGCGACGAGGCCGCCGAAGCCCTGCGGATAGAACCACAGTATGTGCTCTCTGGCGTTTCCTTTGGCGAAGGCGGTTTTGACGTTTCCCTCGTGGGTCTTCTGCTTTTCCTCCATTGTGAAGTTGAAGCCGTACGATTTGAGAAACGACTCCAGCGGGCCGAAATAGTCGGAGAGGGTGAACGACATATCCGGAGTGAGAAGGGAAAAGTCAAGGTCTTCGGAAAATCTCGTGAGCCTGTGGAATATGCGAAGGGATGTTCCCCCGCAAAAGGCCGCCCTGTCGAAGAAATCGGTTTTGGACAGCCCGCAGAGCATAACTTCGTGTATGACCTGGCGCAGGGCGTTCTTTTCGCCTTGCAGGGTGTCGGATGGGTATCCCTCCAGCATGTCCAGAATGACGCTGTTTGCCATGCCGTCGCTCATGGCGCCACCTCCTTTTTTATGTATTTTGCGAGATATGTCAGATTGTTGCTGCGGTATAGGGGACAGAATTTGAGGATGTCGTCCATAGACAGCGAAAAAAAGTCGTCTTCCTCGATTCTGAGGCTTTCGTACAGCGTGTAACGGATATCCCTTATGCTTCTTACCGGGGGCATGATGTAGAGTTTGTCACACAGAGCTTTTTCCGCCGTCGCAATCTGGCAGGAGTATTCTCCGCAACGTTCCAGTCTGTATCCCCAGGGATACGCCGCGTCGGGCACGTCTCTGTAGCTGAAGTTTCCGAAGGCGTTCTCGCAGTATTTTCTCTTTCCCTTGTGAAAGGTCGCCGACGTAAACGTGTACACGCCTTCCGGGATGAGATCGTACACTCTCAGAGCGTACTCGAACGACAGATATGAGGGGCCGCATATGTATCTCGCGAGGTATTTACCGTCCACGCATGAATCGGTCTCGTATATCCCGCGCGTCACGCTTATGATGCTCCCGCTTTTTTCTTCCCTGGCTATTTTGCCGTAGACGTCGGTATAATCTCTGTACTTTTCTTTAAGTTCTGTCATAAAGAGAAGCATAACTGCTTATTTCCTCCACTAAATTGTATTTTACACCAGTTTATCTCGTAAATCAACAAAAAAAATATTATACGGAGACGGGGCGTATATTTACAAGATAAAAACAAAGGGATATGGAGTGGATTTTGGACAATGATGGCCGATTTGTGGCAAATACATGTATGTGGCCTTGCGTATATGCGAAAATGACCTTTGGTTCCGTGAAACAGTCCCCATAGCGCACGCGTCGTCGTGGGTACGCGTCAACGATGTTGATGTGGACGTCCGGGCTTTTGGATCACATTTCAATTGTGACAGGCAACTCCGCCCCGTCGTGTCAATACGGTTGATGCCGAGAAAATCGTCTATGAAACGGCGTTGAAAATCGTATATTCTTATGGTAAAATGCGGTATGCCGTACGGGGTACGACAAAAACATATATGGAGGAATACATATCGTGAATGAGGGTTCGACTTTTTATAACATAAGAACCGGCAACGCGGTGGCACTTGCCCAGGAATACAGCGAGGCATTGAAAGCGATCAATGGATATTTGCCGATGGACAACTCAGTGGAAGCGTTTCAGGGTTTTCTGACGGGGAGTTTTTTGGCATCCGTTTCCAACGTATACGCCGTATACCCTGATAATGTCAACAGGGACGAATTTTGTTATCTGTGTCTTTTCCCCCGATACGATCGTTACTCACCTATGACCCCGGGGGTTGTCATTGGAGTTGACATCTGTAAGGAAGAGGGCGAAATGGAGAAGACGGCGAGAGCGGCCCTTGATAAAATAGACAGATATGGCTGCGATGAATTACTGGAGCATCTCGGAACGCGCCGGATTGACAGATATGGGATGGTTTATTGCAATCGAAACGTTGTTGCCGTAAAAGGGAATTAGACGTCGCGGGTCGTTTCGCCGCAAACGTTAATTGACATGCCGTCCGGCTTGGCCGCAGTTATTCTACCCTTGTTTTGTTTTTCTTCTTATAAGGCTTGCGAGACAGTTCAGATTGTTGCTGCGGTAAAGTGGGGCGAGTTCTAAAATGTCATTTAAGGACAGTGCCCAAAAGTCTTCTTCGTATATTCTGAGGTTCTCGAACAGCATGTCGGAAATGTCCTTCATGCTTCTTACTGGCGGCATGATGTAGAGTTTGTCGCAAAGAGCCTTTTCCGGAGTGGCAATCTGATAAGAATATCCCCCTTCGATGTTCAGCGTGACGCCCCAGGGATACGCGTCAAGGGGGACGTCCCTGTAGCTGTAGTTACCCCAGGCATTTTTGTAAAGGCGCTGTCTGTTTTTCAAAGTCGTGGCCGACGTGAAGCAGAAGACGCCCTCGGGGATGAGGTCGTACATGCTCAGAACATATTCGAAAGACAGGTAGGAGGGCCCGCAGATGCTGTCGGCCAAATATTTCCCGTCCGTGTGCCTGTCCGTTTCGTACAATCCGCGTGCGACCTTTATGAGGTTTCCCTTTCTGACTTCCTGAGCCAGTTTTTCTGACAAGTTCGTATAGTCTTTGTACATTTCTTTGAGCTCAAGCATCGTCAGAATCATGTATGCAGGCCTCCGTTAATCTATAGAGCGGGTTACCAGAGGAAACCTATGCCTATAGCCTTGTTGATTTCCTCGGGATAAATCTATAATATAGCTTTTATTTGCGGAAATCAACAAAAAAATTGGACGAAGGACATTCCCGCCGTAAGTTCTTCCCCCGTGACTATGCGAAAGGCCAAACACACGCAAAAAATTGCTTTTAACGCTCAAAGAGTGTATAATGCGGTGCATGGATAATTGGAGTCTAAAAGGGCCGAGGCTTCTCGTGCGGGAGGAGCAGTCCGAGACGGACGTGGCCGACAATCAGATAAAGGTTAAAGTGACCCATTCGCTGATATCCAACTTCGACGCCGCCGTTTACGCCGGGGACGAAGAGACGAGTTATCCCGTGACGCTCGGAAGGTTCGCCACCGGAATTGTCACGGAGGTAGGAAAGGGCTGCGTGGGGATAAGGATGAGCGACACGGAACACTGCAGGGTGTATTTGGACGGCGTGAAGGGCTGCGGCAAATGCATCGCGTGCAGAAAGGGACGACCCGAGGAGTGCCTTTCGCCGCAGGTGGCGGGGAAGGACACGGACGGGTACCTTCGCGACATAGTCGTATGTGAGCCCAAGGATGTCGCGATACTGCCCGACAACATAGACAACGCCGACGCCGTGTGCATAGAGTACGTGGCTCTCGCGGAAAGCGTGCTGGACAAGATGGACCTTACCGCCGGCAGCAAGGTCGCGATACTCGGCTGCGGACTTTTGGGGATGGTCATCTCGCAGGTCGCCCAGTATCACAAGTACATTCCCATTATGATTGACTACAACCCGGAAACACTAGAGTTCGCGAAAAGATGTGGGATATGTTATGCGTTCGCGGAGGACGACACACTCATGGAGAAGGTGGACGAGGCTACGGTGGGGCAGCTTTGCGACGGGGCCGTGCTGGTGCTTTCCGACAGGCCCAACCCATTGGACGCCGTCAAAGTTGTGGCGAAAAACAGAGCGGTCGCCTTCGCCGGGTTCGTCGTGCCGTCGGTGAACTTCGACATGCGTGAGTTCATAACGCGCGGAATAAGGTCGTTTGCCGTGACGAACGGATACGGATACATAGGGAGTGCCCTCAACATCATCGCCAACGGCGCCGTGAACATGGATGTGTTCAACAGGGAGATCATATCGGACGCGGACCTTGCGCAGCTTTTCGAGACGAGGGCGGGAGGCACCCGGCCTCCCAGCAAACTCACGATTTTGAAAATGGTCATGTAAAAATTACGCCCCCGCAGGGTATGTGCTTTGCGGAGGCGTTTTGTTTTTCAGATCTCGTACCAGGTGTTTCTCTCGGGGACGAAAGCGCGCATTCCCGGGAAATTCTTTTGGACGGCGGAAAGGAATCTGTCGGTTTTTTTCTCCGTGGTTATCGGAGGATATGCGTCGTCGAAGTGCGTGAGCATAACGGCCTTGGGGTTCACACGCCTAAGAACGTTCGCTGATTGCTTCGGAAGGTCGGCTCTTCCCTGGTACGCAAGTGCCAAAAGGTCGGCACCATGGGGATACGATGTTTCCTCATCGAGGTCGCATGAACCGCATACCATTACGGTTTTTTCACTCCCCTGTATCTCGTACACATATATGTCGGAGGTTATGGGGAACGATTTGTGCGTTCTGAGTATTTTGACGGACCTCGGGAAATGGAAATAGGTTTTCGGGGAGAGGCCCACGCGCAGCGCGTTGGGGATGTCAAACGACACGTGTTTTCCCTGGTGCACACGTATTCTGAGATTGCCCGTTTCGATTTCGTCGCCGGGCTTCACGGGCACCATGTCGGTTGTGGAAAATCCGTTTCTGGCCGCGTTGGCGATGCCGTTGCCCGACACGTATATCGGCGTGTCTTCGCTGCCGCGAAAATCGGGAGCGTCCATAAAATGGTCGAAATGGGGGTGCGTCACGAACACCGCCGAGGCTTTTTTCGCTTCGTCCATCGGAATCGGTTCTTTATATTTCGCGTACGGCATGAGATACGGATCGAAAAGTATCCTCGTGTCCGCGTTTTCCAGTATGAGGGTCGCCGTGCCCAGCCACATTACACGCATAAGTTCACTCCACGCTTTTCAGCGATTCGGTCATGTTTATCTTGGGGATTGAGCGGGAGAAGATGAGGTTTATGAGAAACGCCGCCGCGAGAGATATGAGCGCGGCATAGACGTAGGATACGGGTTTTACGAAGTAGATGTAGTTCATCAGCTCCACGCTGTTTATGCTCATGACGAGGTACGTCACGGGGTATCCGAGAAAAAGCCCCAGAACCGTCCCTATCACGGCAAGAATCATTATCTCGTACAGTAGCGAGAGCGCTATTTTTCGCGAAGATATGCCGAGGACTTTCATCGTCGCGATGTCCCTCGTCCTTTCCTTTATGTTGAGAAGGGAGAGGTTGTAGACGACCACGACGGAGAGAAGCACGGCGAAGATCATGAGGGTAATTTCCATCGTGGAAAGAGACGATATCCTGTCGTCTATGTATTCGGAAAGCCCCCTCACCGACGACGCCTGCGTCGTGCCTGCGGCTTCGTTTATCTTATCTATGAGCCCGTCCGCGTCCGTGCCATCCGCGACCCTTATGAAGGCCGAGCTCGTCCCGTACAAGCCTTCAAAGGCGTCCGTCTGCAGGAATATCCCCTGGGTTATGGCTGTCTGTAAAATTTCCGTGACCGTGAACTCGGCACTCTGCCCGCTTCCCGTGAGCATCACGGTGTCGCCCTCGGAAATTCCCAAGGATTTCGCTATCGACTTCGTCATCACGACGTTCCCGTCGTCCGTGTTGAGGGTCGTCATGGTCATGCCCTCGGACATGTTGTAAACCTTTATGTCTTTGGACGCGGTGTCCGTGCGTATGGTCATGTAGTATATCGTGTACGTCTCGACGTCTTCCACGCCGTCTATCTCGAGTGCTTTTTCGACGAAGTTCTCGTTCGTGTACGATGTGGTTATGTCGTAGGTGAACTGCTCGCCGAGCTCAAGGTCTATAGACCTGTCCACGGTGTCCCCTATGCCGAACGCGCAGACGCAGAGCGCCACGCAGCCCGTTATCCCTATGACGGTCACGAGCGCCCGCACGGGCTTTATGAGTATGTTTCTCGATGCCATCTTGACCGACAGGAAGTTTCCGCCGGAAAAGCCTTTCTCTTTCTTCTTTTTCGCATCGCCACTTTGCGGCTTTTCGGAAGCGAGTGTCACGACCGACTGAAGCGATTCCGCCGTGACATACGCAGGGACGGAGGAAGCCTCCTCCTCTTTCGCCGTTTTTTTGCGGCGTCTACCCTCGGGAGGGACGGGCCTCATGCTTTCGGCGGGTGACTGCCTCGCGACGTTCATGCACACCGCTATGCTTATGGCGGCGGCGAGGGCCGCTATCACAATCACGGCGAGTATGGTCCCCCAGACATGGAACGATGGCAGTGCGGGGAACGTCAGACCGTACACCATTTCGTATTTGAACTTCATGACGCTCGGTATGACGAACGGCCCTATCACGGCTCCGAGGACTCCGCCTATGAGGCAGAGAACCGAGCCCATCGAGGCATAGTGCGTCAGAATCTCCCGTGCGGAAAATCCGAGGCCTTTGAGTGTTCCTATCTCGGTCCTGTCGTCCAAAATGAGTCTGTTCTCGGTCGTGAGTATGACGAAGACGGACACTATGAGGAAGATTATGGGGAAGACATAGACCATCTTCGTGCTCTGGGATATTTCGGCATCCAGCATGGCGGGAAGCTCCATGGTGGACCTGTCGTATATGAATATGAGGTTGCCGCTGATACCCTCGTCGCCGTCGTAATGCGACTGTATCTCGGATTTGAGCGACGCCGCGTCGTCCGTGCGGTAGAGGGCCTGGTTGTAGAAGGGCTTTACTGTGCCGTCCGGGAACATCGTCTTAATCAGATTTTCCGAGACGCCGAAAGCTTCCGCCAGGGCTTCGACGAGGAGCGGTTCCGCGACTTCCTCTTCGATATAAATCGCGGAGGTGTTGGAGTCGGACGAGACTTCGCCGAACTCGGCGAAGCCGGAAATCGTCGTGTTGATGACAATCTCCGTCTCCGCGCCGCCGTATTCATAGATTATGGCTATTTTCACCTCGGAACCTATGTCGAATCTGTCGGCGGTGGACGCTATGAGCGCTCCGGAGCTGTCGCCCTCCGTGATTGTCGGATGCGATATCGTGTCCTCGTCTTCGCAGGCGCCGCCTATGTAGAGCTTGGTGCCCCCGCCGTTCGCGGTGCCTTCCGAATAGAACCTGTACTGCACGCCGTCGGAGACGCTTTCCAGATATTCCTTCTCTTCGTCCGAGAATGCGTACGCCTGCACGCACACGTCCGCGAGGTTGTGCTTTTCGTAGAAGCCAGTCACCGCTTGGGAGAGAGTTTTCGTGTTGGACAGAAAGCCGCAGAAGAGTGTGACGGCCAAAAGGGTTATGACTATCATCGACGCGAACTGCAGCCAGTTGTGTCTTATTTCGCGGAGCGTGAGCCGCTGCATGATAAGACGCCTTTCTCTCACCAGTCTATCTCCTCCACGGCTTTTGGATTTTCCACTTTCTCGTCGCTTATGATGTGTCCGTCGGAGAGGCGTAGCACCCTGTCGGCGACCTCGGCGAGTTTTGCGTTGTGGGTCACGACGACGACGGTCTTGTCGTTCATTTTGACGAGAGAGAGGAGAAGCGAGAGTATGGTCTTGCCCGTGGCGGAGTCGAGGGCCCCCGTCGGCTCGTCGCATAGAAGCAGCCTCGGATTTTTGACGACCGCCCGCGCAATCGCCACCCTCTGCTGTTCGCCGCCGGAAAGCTGGGCGGGGAATTTTTTCGCGCGCGTTTCGAGCCCCACGAGCTTCAGCGCGTCGGCGGCGGTCATGCCGCCCTCGTCCGCGAGAGCCAGGGACACGTTCTCGAGAGCCGTGAGGTTCCTCATGAGATTGTAGAACTGGAACACGAAACCTATGTCGTTTTTTCTGTACGAGACGAGCTCTTTTTCCGTGAACTTCACTATGTCTCGGCCCGCGACGACAACCTCGCCCTCCGTCGCGGTGTCCATGCCTCCGAGGACGTTTAGAAGCGTGCTCTTGCCGCTTCCGGAAGGTCCGAGGACAACCGCGAATTCGCCGAGCTCCAGGGAGAACGACACGTCCTCCAGCGCCGTCACGGCGGTGGTGGAATCTCCGTATATCTTTGTAAGGTTCTTTACTTCTATGTTTGCCATGGCTTCCGCTCCGCCGATTTTTTACCATAACCAATTATAATTCCTTCGACGAAAAAATACAAACCATAGGTGCGCCCGCGGGCAAAAATAACCGGAGATGTTCGGGTTGCCGGGAAGCGCATCCCTTAACCCATACGCGCATGAATCGGCACGTTTCCGAAAAAGACGCATTGTTGCTCTCGCGATTTGGCGGGGAATATAGTCGATTCACGAGTCCCGGTTTCTGTGCCGCGGCGGGGCCTACTGAAAAGAAGGGGGTTTGGACGGTAAGGGTGTTGTCCAGGCGGGGGAAATTTCGCGTGTCGTGCGGGTGTCCGGACGCCGTAAATTGGCCTTGTATCGTCAAAAAATTGTTTGACAGAAAAATAAGCGGAGTTTATAATTACTCTTGCGTTTGGAAAGACAGCAAATGGAGGTTAGAGCATGAGAGATGACATTCACCCCGAATACCACGAGGTAACCGTCGTGTGCGCCTGCGGAGCGACGTTCAAGACGGGCACGACAAAAAACGTCGAGACGCTCAAAGTGGATATATGCAACAATTGCCATCCGTTCTACACGGGCAAACAGAAGCTTGTGGACACTGGCGGCCGCGTAGATAAATTCAACAAGAGATACAATCTGTAATTTACGGCCCCGACTGGTAAGGGGCTTAAATTTTTAAAGAGTACTGACGAAAGATGTCCAAAAAGACCAAGACGAAGAGAATAACGACCTCCGTGGGCGGCCAGGCCGTCATGGAGGGGGTCATGATGTCGGGCAAGACGGGCTACGCCACGGCGGTCCGCGATCCGGACGGCGAAATCCAGATGGAGAGCGTGCGCGTGGAAAGTTCCGTTTCGACGCAAAGGGCGAAGAAGGTCCCCGTGGTGAGGGGAATCGTCGGCCTCTTTACGTCGTTCGGCAGGGGCATCAAGACGCTCATGCGTTCCGGGGACGTCTACGCCGACGACGACTCGGAACCCGGGAGGGTCGAGAAGTGGTGCGCGGAAAAGCTACACTGCAACCTCTTCGACATCATAACCTACATATCCGTCGTCATAGGGGTGATTCTCGCCGTTGGGATATTCTACGTCGTGCCCCAGATTCTTTTCAACTACATCGTCAGGATAAACTGTCACGAGGCGTGGCACTACGTCCTTCTGGGCGTCGTCAAACTTGCGATTTTCCTCATCTATCTCGCGCTCATGCTCGCCATACCGTCCATGAGGCGGATGTACAAGTACCACGGCGCGGAGCATAAGACGATAAATTGCTACGAGAGCGGGAAGGAGCTAACCGTGGACAACGTCATGTCGTCCTCGCGCATCCACGACAGATGCGGCACGTCGTTCCTTTTCATCGTGGTGATAGTGAACATAGTCGTCTTCTCCCTCATAAACTGGGGGATAGGCATACAGAACATAGAAAGCGGCGTTCTGCAGGTGCTCGCGAGGATAGGCGTGGAGATTGTGCTTTTGCCGATTCTCATGGGCTTTGGCTACGAGGTGCTCAAGCTTCTCGCGCACTTCCACGGGAAATTCGCCGCGATATTCAAATCTCCCGGGGCTCTCATGCAGAAGGTCTTCACGACGAGAGAGCCCGACCCCGACATGTGCGAGGTGGCGATAGCCGCGTTCAACGAGGCCATGGCGATGGATGCCGACCCCGCGGTGGAGGAGAAGAAGTTCGTCACGGCGGGACTTCTGCCCGCGAAACTCGCGGAAACGAAGAAGCTTTTCGCAGAGCACGGTGTGGACGAGAGTGATGCCGAGTGGATATACTCACTGGTTCTTCACGTCAAACGCAGCGAGTTCTCCAACGACGTCAAGGTAACTCCGCACGACGCCAAGGACATAAACGCCATAGAGAAAAGACGCCTGGCCGGCGAGCCCCTCTGGTACATAATGGGCAACACGGATTTCTACGGCTGTAAGATAAAGGTCGACGAAAGGGTTCTCATCCCGAGACCTGAAACCGAGCTTTTGGCCGAGTCGGTCGCCCAGCTCGCGGAAAAGGGCGACAAAATTCTGGACCTTTGCACGGGGAGCGGGTGCATAGCAATCTCCGTGGCGAAGGCGTGCAGGAACAAGAACGTGACGGTGACGGCCGCGGACATATCCGAGGCGGCGCTCGACCTTGCCAAGGAGAACGCTGACGAGAACAACGTCGTCGTGAACTTCGTCAGAAGCGACATGTTCAGCGATCTGCACGGAAGATACAACATAGTAGTCTGCAACCCGCCCTACGTAAAGACGGGCGAGATACAGGACCTTCCGAGGGAGATAAAGGACCACGAGCCCGTCATCGCCCTGGACGGAGGGGAGGACGGACTGGAGTTTTACAGGAGGCTCTCCAGGGATGTTTACCGCTACATCGCGAAGGGCGGAATGCTTCTTCTCGAGTACGGGGAGGGACAGCTTGAGCCCATACTCCACCTTTTCCCCAAACGTCAGTACTTCATTCCCGTGAAGGATCTGTCTGGCACGGACAGATTCGTAAGGATAGCGTTTTAGTCAGCATTTTATCTCGCGCTGCACGATGTGCGGCGTTTTTTACAAAAACGCAGGGAGTTTGGAATGGCAGAAGACAGGATGATACAGAAACTCAAGACCGTGTACGACAGATACGAGGCACTCTCCGCGGATCTCATGAAGCCGGAGGTGATATCGGATTCCGCGCTTTTCGCGAAGACCGCTAAGGAGCAGTCGGACTGCGAGGAACCCGCGGCCAAATACGCCGAATACGTGGAGGTGGAAAGACAGATGTCGGACGCGGAGGCTGCCGCGAAAAGTGAGACCGACCCCGACATGAAGGCCCTTCTCGAAGACGAGGTGCAGGTCTGCAAAAAGAAACTTTCCGACCTTCGCGAGGAGATAAAGATCCTGCTTCTTCCCAAGGACAAGAACGACGACAGGGACTGCATAATGGAGATACGCGGAGGCGCCGGAGGAGACGAAGCCGCGCTTTTCGCGTATGACCTTTACAGGATGTACATAAACTACTGCGAGAGACACCGCCTCAAGATAGAGGACGTCGACAAGAACGAGACCGAGCTCGGCGGGATAAAGGAGGTCGTCGTCAGCATACAGGGCAGGAACGCTTACAAACAGCTCAAATTTGAAAGCGGCGTGCACAGAGTCCAGAGGGTCCCCGAGACGGAGTCGCAGGGCAGAATACACACGTCCACGGTGACGGTCGCGGTTCTGCCCGAGGCGGAGGACGTCGACGTCGATATAAAGGACGAGGACATAAGGGTGGATGTGTTCCGTTCCAGCGGCGCGGGCGGGCAAAAGGTCAACAAGACCGAGACCGCGATACGCATAACGCATTTCCCCACGGGGATAGTCGTGACGTGTCAGGACGAAAGGTCCCAGCTGAAGAACAAGGAGAAGGCGTTCAAAGTGCTCCGCACCAGACTGTATGACTACTACAGCTCACAAAGCCAGAGTGCGTACGACGAGCACAGAAAGAGCCTCGTTGGCCGCGGGGACAGGAGCGAGAGAATCCGCACGTACAATTTCCCGCAGGGAAGGGTGACGGACCACAGAATAGGGCTTTCCCTCTACGACATAGACAGTTTCATGATGGGGGATTTGGACGAAATGATAGAGGCGCTCACGATAGCCGACAGGGAGGCCAAACTCATGGGCGAGGACCTCGATTCGTAGGCGGTTTGACACGCATCGGATTTCATTGTATAATTTTTCTTAAATTAGCGGGGACAGGTGAGCAGGATGCAGGGAAGCAAATCGAGAGAGGACTATTTGGAAGTGATTTTTCTCCTTTCCAAAGACCTCGCCCACGTACATCAGATAGACATAGCCCGTTACATGGGCGTGTCCCAGCCCGCCGTGGAGAAAGCGGTGAGGCTTCTTGTGTCCTCGGGCTATCTCAAGATGGACGGACTGCACATCATTCTCACGCCGGAGGGAGAGGAGTATGCGTCGAGAATATACGAACGTCACAGCACCATATGCAATTTTCTCGCGATGCACGGGGTGGACGAGGACGCCGCTGACAGGGACGCGAGCGAGATAGAACACTTCCTTTCCGACGAATCGTTCGAGATGATGTCCTCGTGGATAAGGGAGAACAAAAAAGAAATCGGCTGGGTATGTCCCCTCACGGGTCATATATGCGTCAAAGAAGACTGCGACAACCCGGACTGCGAAAACAGAAGAAGAGCATGAAAAATCCCGCACGTCGTGCGGGACATTTTTTACTACGGGTTATCAGCAACCGGGGCATGTCTTGCAGTTTCCGGTGCAGTGCACGGTGCGCTTGCCGGTGGCGGAATACATGGTGCCGCTCCAGGTTCTTTCCGCGGTGATATTGCAGTTGGGACATATCACTTCGTCCTTGTATGAGGATACGAGTTCCTCGAAGATTTTTCCGCATTTGGGACATTTATACTGCAATAAAGGCATGGCACCGCGCTCCTTACGTTTGATGTTTATATTATACCGCGATTTAAAATTATGGCAACAAATTGTCACTGCTCAGTTTGATTTGTGCCATGGTTGGGAGAACAGTGTTAAACATAATGTTTTGTACTGGCCCGTATGCAAGCAAAGAATACCAGTTGAACTAGGAGAAAATGTCTGGGAGATATTATTTTCGATAACGAACTGCAAAAATTTTTGGTCGAATAGCTGAAGGGAAGGCCGAATCGAATATGAAGTTTCTTCTTTGACGATGTTGTTTTAGTCATATACACATAAAAAACACATAGAATATATTGACTTTGGCGTGCGTTTGATTTATTGTATAGAAAAAAAGGAGGTGACATTATGGCACATGTCAATGTTACGATAAGAGTTGACCAGGATCTTAAGGAAAAAGCCGATGCGCTGTATTCGGAGTTTGGAATTACCTTCAATGCTGCTGTGAACATGTTCTTGAGCCAGTCTGTTCGCGAACAACGAATACCTTTTGAAATTAGAAAGACTGTTCCTGTAACTATGATTTCGGACGAGGAGTTGGATAAGATTTCCAAACGGCTTATAGAAAAGGATGCCGAATCATATAAGGAGCTTGCAAAGTGATTTGGGTTGAGAAGGGCCAGATTGTTTCAATGCATAGCGAACTCATCGAAATATTTGGCGGCATAGATGGGGTGAGAGATGAACGATTCCTCGATTCCGCCCTTGAGGCACCCTTTCTTACGTTCAATGAACGAGCTGTTTCCTTCGATTATTGAAAAAGCCGCACGTCTTGCATATGGACTGACTTATTTTCATCCGTTTATTGACGGAAACAAACGCATAGGTAAACATGCTTTGGTAACCTAAATTCCCGCTCATTTTTTTAACCTACAGTCGGTGGGTCAATTGAGAAGTCCTTAAGCAACTTGGCCTGGGCTTTCGACAACGGGTTCAGTAACGTATGCCCGTTATACACGCCGGTTTTGATTCCGCTTAACACCCAACAAATCTTTTCAAGCGTATAGTTTTTGTGCAGGTGTTTTTCATCCATTATCTTGTCTATCGCACTTTCTATTATAAGGGCTAGAAAGGCACAGAATATCTTATTCTGAGAACGAACGTCTGTTCTCGCAAAAAGACGGGACAACGCTATAGAGTTCTTCATGCGGTCAAAGCCTTTCTCAACGCGATCCTTTGCCCTATAGATGTTGATTGCTTCCTGGGGGTCATCCAGATAATTACTGACAAGCACCATACATCCACAGTATTCCAGTTCCTTCTCAATAACGTCCTGTCTTATGTTGACGGTATATCCATTTGGATTTACGGACGATTTCCGTATAATAAGGTATCTGGCGTATTCCTCTTGATTTGCTTTTCCTTCCGGACTCGATTCGGCCTCCATTTTAAGTCTAGCAACGTACTGATACAATTCGTTTTTTTCTGTTTCCCTAATAGAGGAGTTGAAATAGACGAACGTATGCAACTTCTGTTTTATATTCGGCCAACATCTTTCCGCATGAACTCCAAACATTCCGCCGTCTGGCGTTATGATTGTGTTCTCAACGGTCTCAATCGATTTCTTTGCTTGCAATACCAAGTTTTTGGCGTAGCTGCTTGTAAAGGGGACAGCGATTAAGAAATCATACTGCCATTTGGTTGTTTCACCCTCGGTTATGAGCATGTCGTTTATGTTTTTGGCACTGTAGAATCCCTTGTCCATTACGATTTTAGGAACCGCATTCGGCCAAAGCACGGAAAACTGTGTCAGCGTGGATGTCAGCGTTTCTACGTCTCTCAAACTTCCGGAATATGCGACCTCATATAAAGGAAGCCGTGTCTTTTCCCCCATAAGCAAGCAAACGTTTAGCTGCGGCAACTTCTCCTTGTCTCGATTATATCCATACTCAACACCTTGGGTTTGTTGCGAGTAAGACGAAATGGAGGTTATATCCAAGGCGATAAAACTTTCCTCATTGACACACTCTACCCACCCGGTGAAGAAATCGCTTCTCTCCTCACAAGTTATGGACAACATCAACTCCGAAATACGCTGCGAGGCCATATATGATGTAGAGCCCCTCGTTATTTCCTTCAACCAATCCTCGCAATACATCATAGCATCCCCGCATACTGACATATAGCAAGCGATATTAAACAGGTTTGTCCATTTACTTGGGAACGCCTGTTGCAGGACGGGAAGCAGGCCGATTTTCTTGGCCATCTCAGTGTAGAAATAATAAGTTCCATAAGAACGGACTGAATCGAGAAGCTTTAGATCCTTCTCTGGAATCGGATCTTCTTTTATCAAGGCCTCAATCTCTTTTGCAACAGCGTCTATCACGTCAGCCGGTGCGCCGGCAGCCTCCAATTTTTCCCTCCAGTCGTCATCGTAAATCTTTTTACCCGTCACCGAATCACACTTTCCGATACGTGTTTTATTGTTTCTGGGGTTTCCATCATCATTTCTGTATGATTTTGAATAGTATATGTAGCAGTATTTCTTCTCCACATTTTGCGATGTGACTGCCATAGTGGACCTCCTTGCCTTTGTAGGTTAAAATAATTTTAACCTACAAAAAGGGATAAGTCAACAATATATAGCTATGTTTCACACGTAAAAAGGCTATATGTGTGGGTGTTTTAGCGTTTTGAGACATGCAAAAAAACCCTGTAGGGTAAGATTTGGGCTGTAGGTTAAAAAATTTTTCGGGAGCTTAGGTTGGTAATCGTTTTGGCGGCCAACGATATCGAACTCACATATACACAAAAAGAGGTTACAGATATTTTTTATTCTGTGGCCTTGGGTGATAAAGGATATAGTGAATTGCTTGAATGGACACGAAATCATATTAGTCCAAATTAGCAAATATAATTTGCTCTTTTTTGCCGTAGCAATCACTCAAAGACTGATAGACAAATTCGATGACCTTGCCCTGCTGGACAAACATACATACAAGGAAATCATGCACATACTCAAATACGCTAAAAAGTGAGACAGGATGAGAACGGTGAATGGCTCCTCAGGAAAATCAATCCGGGTCAACTGGGGACACTGTACACTTTGGAGCTTTTGGATCGTCCCGAGCAGGTCAAGCGTAAGGTGGGGTGTCCTAAAAAATTAGGGCATATAGTTTAACGATTTGGGAAAGTTTATGTTGATTAATTGTGACAGCGTTAAAATTGTATTGCTATTTACAATACAATTTGATACAATAAAAAGTGGAGGCGAATTATGAGTAATAAGGCAGCGACAATATCTGTCAGAATAGATCCGGAAATAAAAAAGGAGGCAGAGGGCATACTGGAAGAACTTGGACTCTCAATGTCCGTAGCCATAGATACATTCTGTCGGCAGATTGTGTTAACAAAGGGGTTACCGTATAAAGTATCTCTTCCCACATTACCGTCATTAGATGAAATAACGAAGGAAGAGTTTGACGAAACAATGGCCAAATCACATCAAGAAATTTTGGATGGGAAAGGAATAGAACTTAGTGAGGCGTTCAATCAAATTCTTGAAGGATTGAAGTAATGGAATATCTTGTAGTTTTATCCCCTATCGCAAAATCTCAAATTGACGACATAGTCAAATATATTTCTATTACAAAAAAATCACCATATACCGCAGCCGTATATGCAAAACGGCTTGAAACAGAAATATCCTACTTGGGTTCGCTTCCTAAAAGAAATCCTTTAACGGATATGGAGCCATGGAGGTCCAATGGATACAGAAGGATGGTTTATAAAAACCTTCTTGTGTATTATTGCGCAAAAGATGAAGAGAAGGTTGTTTCGGTTGAATATGTCATCAATGCGAGACGCAATCAGATTGATGCACTGGGAGATACAGAGGGATTGGATTCACCAAAAGACTAACCTAAAGGAGTAATAAAATTAATGAGCCAGTCACTCTGTTGCGTGGATATGGCTGGTATAGCCATAGACTCGAGCGTTTGACTTTGATGTGGCGGGGTCGTATAATCTTATCGAGAAAACCAAGAGACAAGGAAACCGCGTATGCTGAGCATGACCGGATACGGCAGAGGGGACTTCTCTTCCGACGGAATAGACATATCAGTGGAGATACGGACGGTGAACAACCGTTATTTCGACATAAACGTTAAGGGGCCCAGGCTGTTCGTCCAGTACGAGGACTCAATCCGGACCCGCATACGCGACACGTTCTCGAGAGGCCACGCCGACGTCTTCATAACCCTCTGCGATAGAAGGGCCAAGCAGGGTGCGCTGTACCTAGACGAGTCCATGGCGGACGCCTACATAAAGGCGGCGGGAAGGCTACACGAGCTTCATCCCGAGCTTCCCTACGATGTTACGGTGTTTTCCGTGCTGAGATACCCCGACATTCTTAAGACGGAGGACACGGCGGGCGCGGACGACGAGATTCTGGCCGCGCTTTACAAAGCGACGGACGAGGCACTCGCGCGTCTCAACGAGATGAGGGTGAGAGAGGGGAGGAAGCTTGCCGAAGACATGCTCTCGCGCGTGGACGTCATAGAAGGATTCGTGAACAAGATCTGCGAAAGGGCGCCCCTCGTCACGGCGGACTACAACAAAAGGCTCACCGAGAAGGTGAGACAGCTTCTGGAGGATACCGAGATAGACGAGGCGAGGATTCTCAACGAGACCGCCGTCTTCGCGGACAAGTGCAACATAGACGAGGAGCTCACGAGACTCAAGTCCCACATAGAGCAGTTCCGCGAAATCTGCAAAGGCGAGAAGGTCGGCAAACAGCTCGACTTTCTTATCCAGGAGTTCAACAGGGAGAGCAACACGATCTGTTCCAAGAGCAACGACATTGAGGTCACGAGACTGGGACTTCTGCTCAAGAACGAGATAGAGAAGATAAGGGAACAGGTTCAGAACGTCGAATGATGGCCAACTTGCTTGTCGTGATATCCGGTCCCGCGGGAGTCGGGAAGGGTACGATAGTTAAGGAAATAATAAGGGGCGACTCCTCGAGATCGCTCAGCGTATCGTGCACGACGAGAAGTCCGAGGGAAGGGGAAGAGGAAGGCGTGAGCTACTTCTTCACGACCAAGGAGAAGTTTTCCGAGACGGCAGAGGCCGGCGGGTTTTTGGAATACAGCGAACACTTCGGAAACTTCTACGGTACGCCGAGGGCGTTCGTCGAGGAAAGGCTCAAGACCGGGGACGTCATTCTGGAGATAGACGTGAACGGGGCTCTGCAGATAAAGGCGGCGTATCCCGACGCACTCCTCATAATGATAGTCCCTCCGAGCATAGACGTGCTTAAGGAGAGGATACTCGGGAGGAAGAACGACGCGGGATTCAATCTGGAGGACAGGCTCAGCCGCGTGGACTTCGAGCTTTCGCAAAGAGACAAATACGATGCGACCGTGATAAACGACGATTTAACGGTTGCGGTGAACGAAGTTTTGAGTATAATAGAAGACAAAAAGAAGGAGATGGAACATGATTAACAAGCCCCCCGTAGACGAGATGATAAACAAACTGAGCGATGACGGAGAACCCGTGTCGCGCTACGCCCTCTGCGTAATCGCGGCCAAGAGAGCGCGTCAGATAATGGACAGAAGCTATCAGAGAGAGGCGACGGGGAGCGTGAAAGAGCTCACCCAGGCCTGCGAAGAGATTGCCGAAGGAAAGATAAAGGCAGTAAAAGACTAAAATTCAGAGAAGTTTTGCAGCCGCAGAAGAATAGAGAGAAATTGCGCACTTTTGCATATGCATTGCGAAGGTGCCGTTTTATTTGAAAGGTGTCATATTGTACGCGCATGTGATCGTTGACATAGCCAATTCCCAGACGGACAGGATATACGACTATTCCTGCCCGGACACGCTCGTACCCGGCTCTCGGGTAAAGGTGCCGTTCAACGGAAGAATAGTGGAGGGCTTCGTCACGGGCGTCGCCGACGACACCGAATATCCCAAGGAGAAGGTGAAGGCCGTCTTTTCCGTGTACGACGAGCTCCCGGCTCTCGTGCCGGAGTGCTTCTCGCTCATGGAGTACATCTCCAAAAGGTACCGCGTGCCGTACGCACTGGCACTCCGACTCTTTCTCCCTTCCGAAATGAGGAGAGGGAGCGTGAGGGAGAAGACCGTGTCGTACCTGTCCGTGGAGGCGGAGCTTCCTGAAGGGAAAGGAACCGAGCTGCAGAGAAAGACCATGGATTTTGTCCGCGAAAGGGGCGAGGCCGCCGCCACCGAGGTGTACGGAGTGTCCAGTTCCAATGTTGTGAGAAACCTCATAAAAGGCGGATACCTTCGCAGGTTCGACAAAAAGGTGGAGCGCACCCCCATGAAGGGAAACGCGGGGGAGACCGCCGCGAAGGTGCTCACTCCCGCACAGGTCGCGGCCTTAAAATCCATGGACGAGTGCCCGCAGACAGTGACGCTCATTCACGGCGTCACGGGGAGCGGGAAGACTGAGATATATCTCAATCGCATCGCCAAGGTCGTGGAGGAGGGGAAGACCGCGATATTCCTGGTCCCGGAGATCTCCCTCACGCCGCAGATGCTCGCGCAGTTCAGACAGAGGTTCGGCGACAGGGCGGCGATAATACACAGCGGCTTATCCTCCGGGGAGAGGTTCGATGAGTGGTGGCGGCTCCGCACCGGTGCCGCGACGATAGCGATAGGCGCGAGAAGCGCGATATTCGCCCCGTTGCAGAACATCGGCGCGATAATAATAGACGAAGAGCACGACTCATCGTATTTCAGCGAGACGGCGCCGAGATATTCCACGCTCGACATCGCAAAAAGGCGCGCCGAGTACAACGGATGCAAGCTTGTCCTCGGCAGCGCGACGCCGTCCATAGAGACGTACATAGAGGCGGACGAGGGGAGATACAACCTCATAAAGCTTCCGGAGCGCATAAACGGGAGACCCATGCCGGACATTTACACCGCGGACATGAAGCGGGAGGCACAGAGGGGGAACTTCTCGGGATTTTCGACCCTTCTAAAGGACGAGCTCGCGGAGACGCTGAAAAACGGCCGGCAGGCGATGCTCTTCATGAACAGACGCGGCTTCTCTTCCTCCGTCACTTGCATGGAGTGCGGGTACGTCGCGAGATGCGAGCAGTGCGACGTGTCCCTCACGTATCACAAGGAGGACAACTGTCTAAAGTGCCACTACTGCGGAGCCACGTACCGCATGCTTACCTCCTGCCCCACGTGCGGAAGCGTGCATCTCAAATACGGCGGCACGGGGACGCAGAGGATAACTTTCGAGCTCAAAAACATGTTCCCCGAGGCGAGGGTCATAAGGATGGACTACGACACTGTCTCGGGAAAGGACGGACACTACAACATACTCAAAAAATTCGCGAACCGCGAGGCCGACATCCTCGTGGGAACGCAGATGATAGCGAAGGGCCACGATTTCCCCGCCGTGACGCTTGTGGGCGTCATGGACGCGGACATGAGTCTCCACTTCACGGACTTTAGGGCGGGGGAGAGGACTTTCCAGCTCATAACCCAGGTCGCGGGGAGAAGCGGCAGGGCCGACGACAGGGGCAAGGTCATAGTCCAAAGCTACTGCCCCGAGAACTACATTCTCCGATACGTCGTCGCATACGACTACAAGGGGTTTTTCGAGAACGAGAAGGCGGTGAGAAAGATTTCTCTGTATCCCCCGTACGCGCAGATAGTTCGCATAATGGTGACGGGCGAGGACAACGACGCGGCGCTGGAGGCCCTCAAAAACGTCTTCTTCGCGGTCCAGGCGCTCAGGGACGAAAACCCGGACGACTTCATCTTCTTCAACAGAATGCATTCCCCTGTGAAAAAGATTGAGGGAAAATACAGATATCAGGTGCTTTGCCGTCTCAGGGACGACAGACTTTTCGACAGGATATACGAGATAGCGGGAAAATACGGGACGCCGAAAACGCTCGTCTACGTTGAAGAGAACCCTTCCAACCTGTCATAAATTCAAACGGACGCACATGCGTCATGGAGTCGGTATGGCTGTAAAACCTGTTGTGCAGACGGGGGACGAGGTCCTTCGTCAGAAATGTAAGGCGGTGACGAAGTTTGACGCGTCGCTCGAGGCTCTTCTCAGGGACCTCAAGGACACGGTCAAGGCGGAGAACGGGGCGGGGCTCGCGGCCCCGCAGATAGGAGTGACGCTCCGCGTGTGCGTCGTGGACGTGGACGAGGGTTTCTACGAGTTCGTGAACCCCGTCATCGTGCACGCCAAAGGAGAGCAGACCGGAGCGGAAGGGTGTCTGTCCGTCCGTGGCAAGCAGGGCACGGTCACGCGCCCGCAGAAGGTCAAGGTGGAGTTTCGGGACAGGCACGGGAGAAAGCACGTCGTCACGGCGGAAGGGTTCTTCGCGAGGGCTTGCTGCCACGAGATAGACCATCTGGACGGGATTCTGTACACCGACATCGCGACGGACGTGTACGACCTCAAGGACGAGGGCGAGGAATGAGAATAATTTACGCCGGGACCCCGGAATACGCGGTGAAGCCTCTGGAGGCTCTTCGGGGGGCAGGATACGAGATAGCGGCGGTCGTGACGGCCCCGGACAAGCCGCAGGGCAGGCGTGGGATTGTGACTCCCCCGCCCGTAAAACTTTGCGCGGAAAGGTTCGGCCTTCCCGTGAGACAGTATGAAAAAATAAGTGATAATGTGGACGACCTCAAAGCCTTCGGCGCGGACCTCATGGTGACGTGCGCGTACGGACAGATCTTAAGCGACGAAGTGCTCTCCGCATTTCCAAAAGGGGTGTGGAACCTCCACGCTTCGCTCCTTCCGAAGTTCAGGGGCGCGTCCCCGATACAGTCCGCCATTTTAGCGGGCGAGGAGTATACCGGCGTCACCGTCATGAAAACGGAAAGGGAGCTCGACGCGGGCGACATACTTCTCGTGAAGCGCTGCGAGGTCGGCGACAAAACGTACGGAGAGCTGGAGGATGAGCTTTCAGAGCTCTCCGCGCTCGCCGTGATAGAGGCCATGTTCTTCATAGAGGTGGGAGTGCCGCAGCTTCTTTTGCAGGACAAGGCGAAGGCTACGTTTTGCAAAAAAATTCAGAAGAGCGATGCGAGGCTTGATTTCTCCCTTTCCGCGAAAAGCCTTTGCCGACTCGTCAACGCGATGAATCCCGCGCCTCTCGCGTACTGCAAGGCGGGCGGAAGCGTGATGAACGTCTACAGGGCGGAAGAGTGCGTCTGCGATGAGGACGTCGTGCCCGGGACGGTCGTCAAGGCGGACAGAAAAGAAGGTATAGTCGTGAAATGCGGCGAGGGTGGCATAAAGATTCTGACCGCCCAGATGTCCGGCGGGAAACCCCTTCCCGCGAAAGACCTCGTGAACGGCAGAAAAATAGCCGCGGGTGACAGACTTGACTAATCCTCTCGTGGACCCGTATCTCGTGCTCAGCAAGGTGTATTCCGGCGGAAAATACCTCAAGCAGGCCCTGAGCGAAACGCAGGTGGACCCGCAGGGCAGGGCGAGGACCGCCAGAATCTGCTACGGCACGGTGGAAAAGAGTATATACCTCGACTACGTGATAGACTTCAACGTCGAGAAAAGCCCCAAAAAGCCCGTGAGGCTTGTTTTGAAGATAGCTTTGTACATGCTCGAGTTCATGGGCAAGCACGACTACATGGTCGTGAACGGCGCCGTGGAGCTCGTGAAAAAGACCGGCAAAGGCGGCGCGGCTGGGTTCGTGAACGCGTTTTTGCGCTCCTATAAGATCCCCGACATGCCGAAAGATCCGGACGAGAGACTTTCTTTGGAGACGAGCGCGCCGCTTTGGCTCGCGAAGAGAATGAGGGAAGTTTACGGCGAAAGGGCGGAAGGCATTTTAAACGCGAAGTCTTTGGGCCTTTGCGTGCGGTTCGAGGTGGCCGCGGAAGAGTATCTTTCCCGTGAGCACATCGAAACGCCCTTCGAGGGTGTGTACATATATCCCAATTTTGTGAGAGATGAGAAGTTTTTCGACGGATTTTACACGTTTCAGTCTGTGGGTTCCGTCGCGATATGCGACATCGTGTCCCCGTGCGAAAGTCTTCTGGACGCGTGCGCGGCCCCGGGCGGCAAGAGCGTCCTTTTATCCAAAAAGTGCGCCTTTGTCGTTGCGCAGGACGTGTATCCCCACAGGGTCGAGCTCATAAAGTCATACGTGGGGAGGATGCGAGCCGAAAACGTTGAGCCCGTGTGTGCCGACGCCACGGTTTTCAACGCCGGGTGGGCGGAAAAGTTCGACGCGGTGCTCTGCGACGTGCCGTGCACCGGCACGGGGGTCATATCTGAAAACCCCGACATAAAGATTTTCCGTAAAGAGGAGGACGTCGAAAGCATAGTCGCGGTCCAAAAAATGATTATCGGAAACTGCGCGAAATACGTGAAGCCGGGCGGAGCCCTTTATTATTCCACATGCTCGTGCCTTCCCGAGGAGGGCGACGGCGTCGTGGGAGAGTTTCTGAGGACAACCCCCGGGTTTGTTGCCGAAAAGATTTCGTCACCGCTCGTAAGCGAGAGGACGAAATACGGGCTGCAGTTTTTGCCGGACATATCCCTCGGTGCGGGGTTCTACGTCGCGAAACTTGTGAAAAGACATGAAGAAGATATTGCAGGATCTGAACTTTGATGAACTGAACGCTCTCTGCGACGAGCTCAGAGAAAAAAAATACAGGGCGGAGCAGATATACCACGCCCTTATGCTGGGTAAAAAGATTTCGGAAACGACGACGCTTCCCTCGTCCCTCAAGGATAAACTTCTTGAGGAATACGAGGACGAGCCGGTAAAAATAATAAAGACGCAGCTTTCTTCCGACGGCACTGAGAAATATCTTTTCTCCCTTTCCGACGGCGGCCTCATAGAGGGCGTATTCATGCGATACAAATACGGCAACACGATGTGTGTCTCCACGCAGGTCGGCTGCAGGATGGGTTGCCGTTTTTGCGCGAGCACGATAGGCGGGCTCAAGAGAAATCTCACCTCCGGGGAGATTTTGTCCGAGGTGCTCACGGTGAACGCCCTTCACGGCGGGGATCTCAAAAAAAGAGAGGTCACGAACATAGTCCTCATGGGTTGCGGGGAGCCTTTGGACAACTACGGCGAAGTCGTGAAGTTTTTGAGATGCGTCAGCGCGGAAGGCGGCATCTGTATATCTCCGAGGAACATATCGCTTTCCACCTGCGGACTGGTTCCCCAAATGTATGCGCTTGCGGACGAGGGGATCCCCGTGAACCTCACGGTGTCGCTGCACGCCCCGGACGACGAGAGCAGAAGGGAGATCATGCCTGTCGCGAAAAAATACTCCATAGCGGAGATTCTTAAGGCCTGCTCGTACTATTTTGACAAGACGGGCAGAAGATACATCTTTGAGTATTCGCTCGTGAGCGGAGTGAACTGCGACGACGGACACGCGAAAAAGCTCGTAAAGCTTCTCTCTGGACGTCCCTGCCACGTCAATCTCATTCGCCTGAACGAGGTGAGGGAGACGAAGCTTTATGCGGCGGAGGAGAAGGAGGCGCAGAACTTTTTGAAAAAACTCACGGACGGCGGGCTTTCCGCGACGCTGAGACGACGCCTCGGCACGGACATCGCCGGAGCCTGCGGACAGCTGAGAGCGGGGTACACAGAGGGGCTGGAATGAAACCACGAAAAAAGAGCAGACGGGCGTCTGCTTTTTGTTTTGACGGAAAGGCTATTCCTTGAGCGTCGCGAGCATGGCCTCCACGGTGCCGTCCACGGATATGTCGCTGCAGTCTATCGTTATGTCCGCGTATTTTTCGTAGAGGGGGCATCTTTCTTTGTAGAGGTCCTCTATCGTCTCGCAGTTTCCGCGCATGACCACGCCGCGAAGGAAAAGGTCCTCCCCGTGAACGCGCTCGATTATCTTTTCCAGGGAGACTTTAAGGTATATTATCCTGCCCAGCTGTCCGAAATGCGCCATGGCGGCGGGAGAGTATATCGCGCTTCCCCCGGTGGAGATGACGCTTCTGTCAGGACTCAGGGAGAGATTCACGAATTCCTCCGTTTTAATGAATCCCTCGTTTCCGATTCTGGCGATGGTTTCATGCAGAAGCTCTCCCGTCTTGCCCTGAATGGCGAGGTCGCAGTCCAGAAAATTGTAACCGAGATGCTTCGCGAGAATTACGCCCGCCGTGCTTTTGCCGGAAGCGGGCATTCCGATGAGAATTACGTTTGCCATATGTTGTCCATCCTTGACTGCCTTTTGTCGCGCCGGGATTGATTCACATGCCTTTTCTGGGCATGAACTGAAACTTAAACTCGCAGCCCATCGCATCGGCAAGTCTTACGATTGTTTTTAATGAGGGATCGGCGTTTCCGTTTTCTATCCGGTCGATATCCGCTTGATCTATGCCGGAAATTTTCGCGAGTTATTTTTGGGTGAGACTCCTGTTTTTTCTTGCTGCCTGCAATGCCTGACCTAGGGCATAGTCGGATAAGAGAGAATCGAATTCCGCCTTGAATCTCGGACCCTTTATTTTTTTGTTAAGAATGTCTCTGACTCTGATTCCGTTTTCCATACCGTGTGCCGCCTTATAAACGCCGAATTATGTTTATTCCCCATATCGTTAACTTGTTTCTTGAGACAGATGTCGGGACATTTTTTTCTGAAACGACGATTTGCAAATTTTTTTCCGAGGGTAAAACGACGATTTGCAAACTTTTCAAGAACGAAATGTTCTCATAAACTCGATTGAATTGACAAAGTTTATTGTCTAACCTGTCAGAGGGTGCTATAATTTCAACATACAAAGAACAAGGACGGAGTTTCTCATGGAGATAAAAGTTGCACCCTCCATACTTTCGGCAAACTTCTCCGCCATGGGGGAAGCCGTAAAAAACTGCAAGATCTGGGGCGCTGACCTCATTCACTGCGACGTCATGGACGGCACGTTTGTGGGGCCCATAACGTTCGGGGGGCAGATGGTGCAGAACATAAGGCCCCTCACGGATTTGGAACTCGACTGCCATCTCATGATAGAGCATCCCCAGACGCAAGTCAAATTTTTCGCGGACGCCGGGGCGGACTACATAACCGTGCATTATCAGCCATGCGTGCGCATTTCACCGAGCTATCTTGTCGACACGCTGCAGATGATAAAGGGGATGGGGGTAAAATGCGGTGCCGTGGTGAATCCCGACATTGACGTGGAGAAGATTTTCGACGTCTTCCCGCTCTGCGACATGGTGCTTCTCATGTCCGTGTTCCCGGGATACGGGGGACAGAAGTTCATCCCGTCCGTTCTCGACAAGATAAAAAAGGCCCGCTCGTACGCCGAGAAGATAGGAAGACCCGACCTCGACATCGAGATAGACGGGGGAGTCACCTGTGAAAACGCGAAGGACATAATCGACGCGGGGGCCAACATACTCGTGGCGGGTTCGGCCGTATTCGGGGCGAAAGACCCCGCGGGCGCGATTAAGGCGATAAGGGGCAGGTCATGAAGGGGATACTTCTTCTGAACGGGGATCCGCCCAAAACCGACATAGACACGGAAGAAGCGACGGTGTACTGTTGCGACGGCGCATACGCCTGGGCCAAAGACAAATACAGAATAGACAAGAACGTCGGCGATTTCGACTCGCTCGGATACATTCCGGAGCCGAAGCCGGAAAAGATATATCCTTCCGAAAAGGATTTCACCGACGGAGAGATAGCGATAAGCGACATGGCGCGGGACGGGATGGACGTCATAGAGATATACGGCGCCGGCGGCGGAAGGGTTGACCATTTCGCGGGAAACCTCCATCTTCTGTACAAATGCCGCGAACTCGGGATAAAGGCCCTCATGCACCTCGACGACTGTGTCGTTTTCGTATCCGGAGGACTCATAAAATTTCCGCACGCCGCGGGAAGACTCGTGTCTGTTCTGCCGTTCAGGGGAGACGCCCGTATAAAGGGAAGCTTCGGGCTCAAGTACGAATATCCGGACTGTCTCAAATACGGAACCTGCCGCGGAATATCCAACGTCGTCACCGACGACGACGCGTATCTCAAGGTCGACGAAAGGGACAGCGTGCTCGTCGTGCTCTATGACGGGCCGGGGGAGTGAAAAAAATGCTCAGGGACATTCAGGACGAGATCATACGTCTCAAAAAAGAGAAGGGAATATACATTCTTGCGCACAGCTACATGAGGGAGGAGATCTGCGAGATAGCGGATTTCACGGGCGACAGCTACGCACTTTCCGTCAAGGCGAAATCGGCGGAAGAGGACACGATAATCATGTGCGGCGTGCGATTCATGGCGGAGACCTGCAAGATACTTTCCCCGCAAAAGAAGGTGATTCTGTCCCACCCCATGGCGGGGTGTCCTATGGCCGAGCAGATGAGCCCAGAATACATCCTGGAAAAGAAGAAGGAGTATCTGGGATACGCCGTAGTGTCCTATGTGAACACCACCGCTGCGCTCAAGGCGATATCCGACGTGTGCGTGACTTCCTCTAGCGCCGTCAAGATATGCAGGGCCATGCCGGAGAAAAATATTCTGTTCATACCCGACACTAACCTCGGAACGTATGTCAAAGAACATGTTCCGGAGAAGAACGTCGCGCTTCTGAACGGCGGATGTCCCATACACGCCGCGATGACTGAAAAGGACGTCCTCGACGCGAAGACAGCCCATCCGGACGCCTTGTTCCTCGTGCATCCCGAGTGCAGGCCCGAGGTCACGAAGCATGCCGACTACATTGGCTCCACCGCGGGGATAATGAAGTACGCCGAGGAGTCAGACAAAAAGGAGTTCATAATCGGCACCGAGAACACGATAGCCGAGCACCTTCAGATTATGTGTCCTGGCAAGAAGTTCTACGTTTTGTCGAAGGACATGGTCTGCCGCAACATGAAGCTTACCACGCTCACGGACGTCTACAACTGCGTTCTCGGCAGGGGCGGGGAGGAAATAGAGATAGATGAGGACACGCGCAGGGCGGCGCTCAAATCCATCGAGAAAATGATAGAGTACGGGGGATGACACTATTATGATGATAACGACCAAGGGCAGGAACGCCCTGAACGTGATGATAGATCTCGCCCAGCACCGCGAGGACGGATATGTGTCCGTCGCGGATCTTTCCGCGAGGATATTGGAGTCTCAGAAGTATCTTGAGGCCGCCATGGCGTCGCTTATGTCGGCGGGACTCGTCGTGTCCCTTCGCGGGAAAAGCGGCGGATATATGCTCGCGAGAGGCCCGGAAGATATAAATGTCGCGGAGATACTGCAGTGTTCGGAAACCACGATAGCCCCCGTGTCGTGCCTCTATGCGGAAAATCCATGCGAACGAGCCGACATATGTCTTTCGCTGCCCCTCTGGAAGGAGCTTGACGACGTTATAATGACTTTTTTGAGTAATAAGACTTTGGCTGAATTGTTAAAATAGGTAGACATATACTGCCGTGATGTTTTCTGTAATATCGTGAAAAGCCCTCCTGAATCGGAAGGCCCTTTGTTTTTGATGGAGTAATTTTTACTTAGAATCCTAAATCCGAGTGGGTTCCTGTTTCCGCCAAAGTAAGAATGAGCAAGTCTCCTTCCACGCAGTAAACAAGAAGCCAATCAGGTCTGACGTGGCATTCACGATATCCGATTCGATTACCGGTTAGCGCATGGTCGTGGTACTTTTCGGGAAGAGATTCTTCCTTTTGAAGTATATCTATGACGTCAATCATGAGTTGTAAATCATATCCGCGTTTTTTGATGCGCTTTACGTCTTTCTTAAATTTAGTCGTCGGAATCGCTTTCAACATCGGCAAGTATCTCACTTATAAGTTCCTTACCGGAAGTGTACTGTTTATAATTTTCTGGATGTGCTTTAATGTCTTGAACTTCGTTCATCATTTCGATTTCTTCAGCGTTGGGTTTGTCTCGAACAACCGGGAAAGGTAATCCCTGTACACGAAGAGATTGTTTGATGAAAAGGGTTACTGCCGTCGTTAAGTCCAACCCGAGGTCAGAAAACAGTTCCTGGCCTTCTTTTTTTAGAGTTGGATCCAAACTTATGTTTGTACTTATTTTAGACATTGTTCTTTACCTCATTAAGAAGTTTGTATGTAAATTGTAGTCCGTTATATGCTTATTGTCAACATGAAATGTGTATATTTAGCGTAAATTTACAATTTAAGAAGCATTATCCTTGAACTTTTTGTCATATACTGATTTTGTGGATTCTTATTACATGAAGCATATGATACATGTGTTGACATTTTTTTTGTTTTTTGAGTATAATTCACCTGTTAAGGACAGAAAAATGGCAAGACAGCTTTCCGATACCGCTCTCATCGAGCAGTCGATCGTAAAAAAATTCCGAGCGGACCTTTACTCAAAGTTTTTGAAGGCCGTGGAAGATTACAGCCTGGTGTCGCCCGGCGACAAAATAGCCGTCTGTATTTCGGGAGGAAAGGATTCTTTCCTCCTTGCGAAGCTTATGCAGGAGCTGCAGAGACACGGAGACTACGCGGGCACCTTCGAGTTGGAATTTGTCGTCATGAACCCCGGTTACAACGAGGCGAACAGTAAGAAGATAGAGGAAAACGCCGAAAAGCTCGGTATTCCCATCAAGGTTTTCGACTCGGACATCTTCAGGGTGTCATATAATCTGGACAACCAGCACCCGTGTTATCTCTGCGCCCGAATGCGGAGGGGCTTTCTGTATGCCAGGGCGGAAGAGCTCGGATGCAACAAGATAGCGCTCGGTCACCACAAGGACGACGTCATAGAGACGACGCTCATAGGGATGTTTTTCGGCGGGCAGATTCAGGGTATGATGCCCAAGGTAAAGAGCACCAATTTCGAAGGCATGGAGCTTATCCGTCCGATGTATTGTATTTCGGAGCGGGATATTTTAGGGTGGGTAAACTTTAACGGGCTGCAGTTCATCAACTGTGCCTGCAAGTTCACGGAGGAAGTGAGAGGGGGAGCAAACTCGGCGAGAAAGGACGTCAAGAACATCATAAGGGAGCTTAGAACCCGGAACCCCGACGTGGACGACAGTATTTTCAAAAGCATTCACAACGTGGATCTCGACACGCTGCCGTCTTTCAAGTTCAGAGACATGAGTTTTTCCTTCGGGGAAAAGTACGACGACGAACTCATAATAGACAGAAAACCGAAAAACGAAAAGGAATAAAAATCATGAACAACAAATACAGAATAGAGACTTTGGCCATACACGCGGGCCAGGAAGAGCCGGACAAGGCCTTCGGCGCGAGAGCCGTGCCCATCTACATGACGACCTCCTACGTCTTTGAAGACTGCGGGCAGGCAGCGGCGCGTTTCGCTCTGGAAGAGGAGGGAAACATCTACACGAGACTGACGAACCCCACGACCTCGGCGTTCGAGGCGAGGGTTGCCGCTTTGGAGGGAGGCGCAGACGCCATAGCCCTCGCGAGTGGGGCGGCGGCCATCACCGCGGCCATACAGAACATCGTCAAGGCGGGGCAGCACATAGTCTCCGCGCCCAATCTCTACGGCGGGACATACAACCTCTTCGCGAGCACCCTTCCGGAACAGGGGATAACCACGACGTTCGTGGACCAGACGGACCCGCAGAGTTTCGCGAGGGCAATTCGTCCCGAGACGAGGCTCATCTACGCCGAGGTTCTCGGGAACCCCAACTCGGACCTTGTGGACCTTGAGGCGATAGCCAAAATCGCGCACGACAACGGGATAGTCTTCATGGTGGACTCCACATTCGCCACCCCGATTCTCATTCGTCCCATAGAGCACGGCGCGGACATAGTCGTGCATTCCGCCACGAAGTTCATGGGCGGGCACGGCGTCGCAATGGGTGGCGTGGTCGTTGACTCGGGGAAGTTCGACTGGAAAAATAGCGGGAAATATCCGCAGATAACCGAGCCCAACGATTCGTACCACGGCGTGGTGTTCGGAGACGCCCCGGTGAAGAGCGCATACGTCACGAAACTTAGGTGCACGATTCTTCGCGACGAGGGAGCGGTGCTGTCCCCCATGAACGCGTTCATGCTGCTGCAGGGGCTGGAAACCCTTCCCCTCCGCGTGGAAAGGCACACCGAGAACGCGCTTAAAGTCGTGGAATATCTTAAGAAGAACCCCAAGGTAGAGAAGGTGAACCACCCCTCGCTCGCGACGGGTCGCCAGGCGGAGCTCTACAAAAAATACCTGCCTCACGGCGGCGGGGCCATATTCACGATAGACCTCAAGGGCGGAAAGGAGAAGGCGGTGAAGTTCACCGAGAGCCTCAAGCTTTTCTCACTTCTCGCGAACGTCGCGGACGTGAAGTCGCTGGTAATCCATCCGGCGTCCACGACCCACGCTCAGCTCGATGAGGAGGGACTCAAGGCCTGCGGCATATCGCCGTCCACAGTGAGACTTTCCGTAGGGTGCGAAAACATTGAGGACATCCTGGAGGATCTGGAACAGGCTTTCGCGAAGATCTGACACGAAACGCGATAATTTTTATGACCCGCGGCACGTCCCGCGGGTTTTTTAGGCGCAAATTTCGTCGCCGGACGCGGAAAACGCCGAAATCAGGAAATCGGCGCGAAATTTTGTTTGCCTATGTAAATGTATTATGGTAAAATTTTTTTTGCTGTAAAAATTCACACCCGCGGGGCGGGCGTTCCGTGGCGGCAAAATCTTCACGTGCCGTCGTAAGCGCCTTAAAAACCGTGGCCTGCGGGGAGGTTAACGGAGGAATTGAAATGGCGGTTATCACAATGAAGCAGTTGCTCGAAGCCGGCGTCCACTTCGGTCATCAGACGAGGAAGTGGAATCCCAAGATGGCGAAGTACATCTACGCTTCGAGGAACGACATTCACATCATCGATTTGCAGATTACGGTGGCCAAAGTCGAGGAGGCCTACAAGTTCGTGGTGGAGACCGTGAAGGAAGGCAAGTCGGTACTTTTCGTCGGGACCAAGAAACAGGCCCAGGAAGCCGTGAAGGAAGAGGCCGGGCGCTGCGGGATGTTCTACGTGAACGCAAGATGGCTCGGCGGCATGCTCACGAACTTCAAGACCATCCGCACGAGGGTCGAGCACATGGAGAAACTCGAGAGGATGGAGACGAGCGGGGAACTCGACCTTCTCCCCAAGAAGGAAGTCGCGAAAATCAAGAAAGAGCTCGCGAAACTCCAGACCAATCTGGAAGGCATACGCAACATGACGAAACTTCCCGGGGTCGTCTACATCGTGGACCCTCACGGAGAGGACATAGCAGTTGCGGAAGCGCGCAAGCTCGGCATTCCCATCGTGGCGATAACGGACACGAACTGCGACCCTGATCTCATCGACTACGTCATTCCCGGAAACGACGACGCAATTCGTGCTATAAAGCTCATATCTTCGACGATAGCGAGCGCTGTGATAGAGGCTAACCAGGGCGAGGCGTACTCCGTGCCCGAGGAAAGCGAGGCGACGAGTGCAGGCGCGGCCGAGGAGGCTCCCGAGGAAGAGGTCAAAGAAAAGGCCGTTCCCGAGGCTGAGACGAAAGATGCGCTCGCCACAGAGGAAGAGACCGCTGGGGAAACGAAAGAAGAAGAGTGAGGATACGGTAAAATGGCAGAAGTTACTGGAAAGATGGTTATGGATCTCCGTCAGCAGAGCGGGGCGGGAATAATGGACTGCAAGAAGGCCCTCGTGGACGCCGACGGCGACATGGAGAAAGCCTCCGAGCTTTTGAGAGAGCGCGGGATAGTCAAGGCGGTCAAGAAAGAATCGAGAATCGCGGCCGAGGGCGCGATAGGCGCGTACGTGGAAGGCGGCGTCGGCGTGCTCGTCGAGGTCAACTGCGAGACCGACTTCGTCGCGAGAACCGACAAGTTTCTCGCTGCCGTGAACACGATAGCGAAGACAATAGCATCCGCGAAGCCCGCGGACGTCGACGCGCTTTTAGAGTGCACGCTCGAAGGCGACACCGTCAAAAATTATCTCACGAACCAGACGGCCGTGATAGGGGAGAAAATCTCCGTCCGCAGGTTCGCCGTGTACGAGACGGCGGGCAAAATCGAGACGTACATCCACATGCTCGGGAAAGTCGGCGTCATGGTCGAAGCAAGCCCCTTCACGGAAGGGGAGGAGACGCTCCACGACGTTGCCCTTCAGATAGCGGCCGCGAAGCCCTCCTACGTGAACAAGTCCGAGGTCACGCAGGACGTCCTCGACAAGGAGAAGGAGATAATGGTCGCCCAGATGCAGAACGACGAAAAATACGCCAACAAGCCCGCGGAGGTTCTCGAAAAAATAGTCATGGGCAAGATGGGCAAGTTTTATTCGGACAACTGCCTTCTCAACCAGGCGTTCGTAAAGGACGATTCACAGACCGTCGAGCAGGTTATAGGAAAGAAGTTCACCGTGGCAAGATTTGTTCGCTGGGAGACGGGTGAAGGACTCGAGAAGAAGACCAACGACCTCAACGCGGACATCGCCGAGCAGGTCGCCAACATGAAGAAGTGACAGGGTGAAATATGAAATACACGTTAAAGGCGATAAACGCCGAGGAGCTCAGCTTCAAAATCAACAACGTGAGGATCGAGAACGGCGGAAGGATAGAGCTTAACCCCGTGTTCGGTCGTCAGCTGCGCAAGGCCAACAACGACCCCAAGATGAATTTCATATGCCTCTCCGTGAAGATAGAGGGGACGGAGTCAGACCCCAAGCCCTTCAACGTGAACGTGTCCATCGTGGGCATATTCGAGGCGGAATACGAGACGAAGGAGGAGGAAAAACAGTTCCTCGTCCAGGGCACGAGCATAATGTACCCGTATCTCCGTTCGGCCGTGACAAACCTCACGTCGAACACGGGGATGCCCCCCATAAATCTTCCCGTGATATCCGGACCCATATTCCCGGAAGACAGGGAGGTCTACGGGATAAGCGACGCGCCCGCACCGGGCAACCCGAACCTCAACTGAAACCAATGCCCCGTGTAAAGTCGCGGGGCTTTTGATTTGCCGGGATTTCCGCCCCCCCCGCAAAACTTTTTTTTTGCTATTGCAAAGAGCAGAAATCCGTGCTATAATTTTTTCAGAAAATCAAAAAACGGAGGCTAAAAATGGCTCACGAAGAAATGATTGAAAAAATCAAACAAATGAAGGTGGTGCCCGTGGTGGTTCTCAACTCCATCGACGAGACAATCCCCAAAATGACGGCACTCGTAAAGGGCGGACTTCCCTGCGCCGAGATTACGTTCAGGACGGCTTGCGCCGCGGACGCCATCAAGCTCACGGTGGAGAAATTCCCCGAAATGCTCGTCGGCGCCGGAACGGTCATCAACAGGGAGCAGTGTGAGAAGGCAATCGCAGTCGGCTCCAAGTTCATAGTGTCCCCGGGATTCTCGGAAGAGGTCGCAGACTGCTGCGAGGAACACGACATGCTGTATCTCCCCGGCATCATAACGCCCACCGAGATAATGGCAGCCGTCGCCAAGGGACTCACGACTCTCAAGTTCTTCCCCGCTTCAAACTTCGGGGGACTCGAGACCATCAAGGCGCTTTGCGCTGTGTTCCCGTTCCTTCACATCATGCCCACCGGCGGGATTTCCGACAAGAACATCCTCGACTATCTCGCATACGACAAGATCATCGCGTGTGGCGGAAGCTGGATGATGAAGGGCACTCCCGATGAAATCGAGGCCATGACCAAGAAGGCCGTAGCACTTGTGAACGGCAAATAAAACATAAAAACACGTGCGGCGGAGGCGGGAAACCGTCTCCGTTTTGTCGGGAGGACGAGATGAGCGGAATTTTGATATCCGAGACGACGCGTGAGGAACGCGAGAAACTTATATCGGAGAGCCTCGGCTGCGGGGCGGGGAACTGCGAGTTCTGCTCGTCGTGCGCTCTCGGGGCGGGGAATCCCTTCGACATGTACCAGGACTACATCGACGGAAAGAAGGAGATTGCCGAGATAAACGCGGAATACAGAGCGGGCTATCTCAGATGAAATGATGAATACGGAAAACGGCGGGACCTAATGGCTCCGCCGTCTTTGCTACGCGATTTTTACGAGAAGAGGTCCGTTGAAAGGTACCTGTCGCCGAGGTCGGGAAGTAGAACGACGATGTTCTTTCCCTTATTCTCCGGCCTCGTCGCGAGCTTTTTCGCTGCGGCGAGAGCGGCACCCGAGGATATGCCCACGAGGAATCCCTCGCTTCTCGCGAAAAGTTTCCCCTCAGCGAAGGCGTCCTCGTTGGAGATCGCCAGAACTTCGTCGTATACCGATGTGTCGAGCGTGTCGGGGACGAATCCCGCTCCTATTCCCTGTATTTTATGCGGTCCCGCGTGTCCCTCCGTCAGCACGGGCGACGCGGCGGGCTCCACCGCCACGACTTTGACATCGGGGTTCTTTTCCTTGAGGTATTTTCCCACGCCGGAGACCGTGCCGCCGGTGCCCACGCCCGCGACGAACACGTCCACATTGCCGTCCGTCTGCTCCCAGATTTCCGGACCCGTGGTCATGTAATGCGCCTCGGGGTTGGCGGGGTTCTCGAACTGCCCCAAAATGACGGAGCCCTCGATTTCATCTTTGAGCTCGTTCGCCTTTTCTATCGCACCCTTCATTCCTTTCGCGCCTTCGGTGAGCACGAGCTCCGCCCCGTAGGCTTTAAGAAGGTTTCTTCTTTCAACGCTCATGGTCTCGGGGAGGGTTAATATCACCCTGTATCCCTTTGCGGCCGCGATACAGGCAAGGCCGATCCCCGTGTTGCCGGAAGTGGGCTCTATTATCGTCGTCTCGGACTTGACGAGTCCCTTTTCCTCCGCATCTTTAATCATGTTCATTGCGATTCTGTCCTTCACGGAGCCCGCGGGGTTGAGCCCTTCGAGCTTTGCTAAGATGGTCGCGTCTTTCACCCCCGTCGCCTTGCCGTATCTTGCGGCTAAAAGCAGAGGGGTGTTGCCGATGAGATCCAAAACACTTTGAGCAATCTGCATTTGATGACCCTCCTTTTGATTTTTTATACGTTGATTATACAAAAAGGCGTGGGGTTACGTCAACAAAAAGATATTCATCGGTTGACGAATTGTGCATTATTTCTAACCGTATATAATCCATACGGGACAGATTGCCGCGCGTGCGTTGACATATTCCGGTTTTTAATTTATGATTGTTTGCGTCGATACGGACACGGAGAAGAATATATTATGGGTAAAAAGGGAAAAATGGCAGGCGAGGTACAGCTGAGCGCGGAGAAAAAAGAGAAAATCGCCGTCATGACGGCGGAAGAGGCCGTGGGCACGATGACGTTCGGCGAGAAGATAAGGCTTTGCAGCGGGAAAAACTGCTGGGAGACGAAGGATTATCCCGCGCTGGGCCTGCCGTCTGTTTTTATGTCGGACGGCCCTAACGGGCTTCGCAAGCAGGAGGCCACCGGGGACATGCTCGGCATAAACAGGTCAGTGCCGAGCACGTGCTTTCCCGCGTCGTCGCTTTCCGCGTGCAGCTGGGACCCGGAGCTCATGTCAGAGATGGGTGCGGCCATAGGTGAAGAGGCCAGAAAGGAGAAGGTGTCCATGGTGCTCGGGCCGGGACTCAACATAAAGAGGAACCCGCTTTGCGGGAGAAACTTTGAGTATCTTTCCGAGGACCCTTATCTCGCGGGTAAGATGGCGGCAGGGTATATTCAGGGCATGCAGTCGAAGGGTGTGAAGTCCTGCGTGAAGCATTTCGCCGCGAACAGCCAGGAATACAAGAGGTTCAGCTCGGACAGCGTGATGGACGAAAGGACCATGCGCGAGATTTATCTTGCGGGCTTCGAGACCGCAGTCAGGGAGGGGAAGCCCGGGGCCGTGATGAGCGCGTACAACATGCTCAACGGCGAGCACTGCAGCTGCAGCAAGGTTCTTCTTAACGACATCCTTAGAAAGGACTGGGGTTTCGAGGGCATCGTGGTGACCGACTGGGGCGCGATATTCGACAGGGTCGAGGGCTTCAGGGCGGGGTGCGACCTCTCTATGCCGGGCGGGAACGCATTCATGGAGCCCGAGGTCGCTAAAGCCGTGAAGGAGGGAAGGCTCGATGAGGCGGACGTAACGAGGTGCGCGGAGAGGGTGTATAGGTTTGTCCGCGAGGCGGAAAAAACTTCGCCTGAGCCCTGCGATTATGAAGCGCATCACGAAATTGCCCGTCGCGTCGCGACGGAGAGCGCGGTACTTCTCAAAAACGACGGGATTCTTCCTCTCAGGGACGCCGACGGCGTCGTAATCATAGGCGACATGGCGAGGGAGCCGAGATATCAGGGCACGGGGTCGAGCCACATAAACCCCGTGAACCTCGTTTCAATGACGGACATCATGCCGGATGCGCCGTTCGCGCCGGGATACGACAGAAAGGGGAACACGACGGACGAGCTCGTGGCCGAGGCTGTAAAGCTCGCGGAAGGAGCGAAGAAGGTGATTTTGGTCTGCGGACTTCCGTACAACTTCGAGGCCGAGGGCTTCGACAGGGACGACATGAAGATGCCGGAGGGGTATCTCCGTGTTCTGGACGCCGTCACCGCCGTGAACCAAAACGTCGTCGTCGTGCTCATCTGCGGGTGCGCCGTGGAGGTTCCCTGGGACGAAAAGGTGAGGGCGATACTCTACGCGGGGCTTCCCGGTGAGGCGGGCGTTAAGGCCGTCTACGACCTTCTTTTCGGCATAAAGAACCCGAGCGGAAAACTCGCCGAGAGCTGGCCCGTGAAGTACGGAGACTGCGTCACCGCGCCGTATTACGGCGAAAAGGACGCGCACTACATGGAGGGTCTGTACGTGGGATACAGGTATTACGATTCGGCAAATGTCCCCGTGAAGTATCCCTTCGGCTACGGCTTAAGCTACACGACGTTCGAATACGGCGAAATGGTCTGCGACGAAAAGCGCGTGTCCGTGAAGGTCACGAACACCGGGAGCGTGAGCGGCGGGGAGGTCGTGCAGCTCTACGTCTCGGCGAAGGATTCGCCCCTGTACCGCCCGGAAAAGGAGCTCAAGGGCTTCAAAAAAGTCTGGCTGGAGCCCGGCGAGAGCGCGGAAGTTACGTTCGAGCTCGACGACAGGAGTTTCGCCGTCTGGGACGGCGGCTGGAAGGTTCTGAAGGGCACATATTCTCTCAAGGTTGGCTCGTCCAGCCGGGACATAAGGTGCGAGGCGGAAATAGAGCTTGCCGGCGAGACCGTGGAGACGCCCTCGTGGCAGACGGGAAGCTGGTACGAGACCCTCAAGGGCCTGCCGTCCAAGTCCGAGTGGGAAAGGATGCTCGGCCGCTCCGTCACGCCCGCCCCTGTAAAGAGGGGGAAATATACCATGAACAACACCGTCATCGAGATGAAAAAGACCTCCCTCATCATGAAGATCATGTATATGGTCATGATAAGGATGTTCACGAAGCAGTGCTGCGAAGGAAAAAAGCCCGACTTCGCGGTGCCCGAGTTCAGAATGATGGTCGCGTCCGGCGCGGACAGCAACATAAGCTGTATGGTCGTCAACTCGGGATTCAAAAACTACGTGATCCAGGGGATGCTCGAGATTGCAAACGGACACCCGTTCAAAGGATTCGCACTCATGATGAAAAAGCTCCGCGACCCCGAGTAGGCGACGTTTGTTTGACAGCTTTTGGGAGAGCTTTTATAATGGACATTGTTTGTTGACTTGGTATGCGGCCATGGCGGAATCGGCAGACGCTCTGGATTTAGGATTAAAGGCAAGTGCCGAAATTAACAAAAAACTGTTATATTCTCACATA